>CAZRPQ010000232.1:0-4758 GCA_964601725.1 uncultured Salinivenus sp.
AGGCCGGGGGGGCCTGAAAGCAGCACGTGATCGAGCGTCTCTCCCCGCTGCAGCGCCGCCGTCATGAAGACGTTGAGGTTTTGCTTAATCTTCTCCTGTCCCACAAACTCGTCGAGCGACTGGGGGCGAAGCAGCTTTTCGACGTCGGTCTCCGATCCCGACGGCTCGGGATCGAGGGCATCAGAACGGGGATTGCTCATGGACGAGAGTGGGGGACGGGTGATAGATGGGACGGGGGGCTGCCTCGTTCAATGCCGACGGTTGTCGGGAGGGGAGGGTTTCATGTGTGGGCACTGTGTGCTGCGAAGCTCCCTGGCAAGACGGGAATTGGACGACGGAGCGGTGGGGACTGCTGCTGGGCCGAGATCGTGCTGGGGCGAGGTCTCCGGGACGCTTTCCGCAAACTTTCGGGCGTCCCCTCCGTAGCACGAAATGAAAGAAGGAATAGATTTTGCGTCAATAGTTGTGGGAGGATGAAGGTGGGACGGGGGTTCCGTCCTTGGTCGCCCCTCGCGTTCGTCGAATACCGCCAACCTCACCCAGTAGTCGTATGAGCAATCGTCTCGAACTCAAACAGGAACAGGACCTCCAGCAAAAGCTCTCGCCGCAGCAGATTCAATACATCAAACTGCTGCAACTGGATACCTTTGACCTAGAGCGGCGCATTGAGGAAGAACTCGAAGAGAATCCCTTGCTCGAGGAGGGCCTCGGCGAAGAGGACCAGCGGGAGGAGGATGAAATTGACTCCGCGGCCGAGGAGATGGAGAACGAGTTGGAGACCGAGGATGAGGAGGAAGACTTTGACGTAGAGGACCTCCTCAATAATACGGACGACATGTACGGCTACAACGCCAATCCCGGCTATCAAGGGGACGATGAGAACCGGGATCGGCCCATGCCGGCGGACCAGTCCCTGCCCGAGCAGCTTCAAGAGCAGATTTCGTTTCTGAACCTGGACGAAACCGACCAGATCATTGCCGATCAGATCATCGGCTCCATCGACGAAGATGGCTATCTGAAGCGGGAGATTGACTCGATCCTCGATGACATCCTCTTCAACCACGGCATCGAGATCGATGAGGAGGACGTGGAGACGGTGTTGCGCCAGGTGCAGTCGCTCGACCCGGCCGGCATCGCCGCGCGGGACCTGCAAGAGTGCCTGCTGCTGCAGCTCTATCGCATGCCGGCGGACGTGGACGGTCGCGACACGGCGATCGCCATGCTGGAGGACGAGTACGAGGCCTTCACGAAAAAGCACTTCGACAAGCTCGAAAAGCGCCTCGGCGTCGACGAGCGGGAGCTAAAGACGGCCTTCGACCTGATTCGGCAGCGCCTCGACCCGAAGCCCGGAGAAGGGGAGTTTTCGGAAGAGACCAACTACATCACGCCCGACTTTTCGGTCCGGTACGTGGACGGGGAGTTTGTGATTACCCTCAACGGCCGCAACGCGCCCGACCTGCACGTCTCGCGCCACTACCGCAAGATGCTCGAAAAGCTGAAGAAACAGAAAGAGTCGGACACTGAGGATGAGGTGGACGAGGAGACCGAGGAGTTCCTCAAGGACAAATTCAGCTCGGCCCGCTGGTTCATCGACTCCATCAACCAGCGGCGGCACACGATGTATCTGGTGATGGACGCCATCGTGCAGCTCCAGGAGGACTTCTTCCGGTACGGAGAGGGGCACCTCAAGCCCATGATCCTGGAGGACGTGGCCGAGATCATCGACATGGACATCTCCACCGTCAGCCGCGTCGTGAACGGCAAGTACGTCCAGACCGAGTGGGGCGTCTACGAGCTCAAGTATTTCTTCTCGGAAGGACTGGAGACGGTCGACGGCGGCGAGGTCTCCAACAAAGAGGTGAAGGCCGAACTCCAGCGGATCGTGGACGCCGAAGACAAGACCGATCCGATGTCCGACCAGGACCTCGCCGACGCGCTGGAGGAGAAAGGGTTCAAGATTGCCCGGCGCACCGTGTCGAAGTATCGTAAGCAGTTGGGCATTCCTGTGGCGCGCCTGCGTCGGGAGATTGTGCTCGACGAGGAGGAAGTGTGATGCGTGACTCGTGAACTGGGATCGACAGGATCCCTGCCATACGCCTCACATTCCTGTGCCTCTCGTGTCCTCCCTATCGGCTGTACGAGATTGACAGCGTAAGGCCCCCGACGAGCACCACCCGGCCGTCGTTGACGATCGGGTCGAGAGCAGTCCCCATCACCAGTCCGGGCTGCACCCGGTCCCCGTCGAGCATGAGCGAGAGGACGGCGCGGTGCGCGCTCCGCCCCACGTCGGGGGCCGAGTCCTCCAGCACAGGGCGGCCAGCGACACTCAGTCCGGTCATAAACTGCTCGCCCTCCCACCAGAGCTGGGCACTGTACGGGAGCCGCCAGTTTGGTTCGATGCCGTTCGTGCTGTCGACCGTCGCCGAGGCGTAGGTGAGCCCCCACCGGAGGCGGAGGGTGGTGCGTCGTCCGAGGGAAAGCCGGCCATTGAGGAGGGCCGAGGCCGAAACGTCCTCGTCGCGGAACGCGGCGGTGCGGCCCAGGTCGGCGTATCGGCCTGCCACGCGGGCCTGGTTGGAGGGCACGGCGGGAATCCGGGCGCCAAGTTCGAGGAGGAGCGGCGTCGTGGTGCTGCTCAGCCCCAGGCCAAGGTAGGGGTTCCCCACCGCTGTGGTCGAGGCGCCGCTCGCGGCGTAGCGGGCCAGCGGCAGTTCGGCCGCCAGTTCGACGTTTTCGTTGAGGGAACGGGTGACCGTGAGGAAGGTCGCGCCGGAGCGGCCCAACGCGTCGTCGTTGGGAAGCTCCGGGACGAAGGCCTCCAGGGCAATCTGGTTCGGCTCGTAGGGCCGGGACCAGATGGTCTGGGCCTGAGCAGTGGTGCAGAGTCCCACAAACAGGATGGCGAGCAGAAGCAATGTGCGCATGAACGGGGGGAGCGATGACGCCGAGCCGACGATCGGACCGAGAGAACCATGCCCGTGACTCCTGGGTACATCTCCCCCGACGGGCGGGCTGCATCTCTCGTTCTCGTTTCCTACATTATCGTACGAAATTCAACGAACGTCGACACGGGTCCTTCGCCCCTTGCACCATGATTGAATCCGCCCCCACCTCCCGCATCGATCCTTTCGGCTCCCGTCACGAGCGACAGGCCCGTCTCGACGCCCTGCGCCCCGCCTTCACTGGGCTCGACACGGAGTATCCGCTCGCGGACGGCACCACGGCTCCCCGCACGTACCTCGACAGCGCGGCCTCGACGCTGCGCTGCACCGTCGCCGACGACATCGTGGAGCGGGCGCTCCGGCACTACGCCAACACGCACTCCACGCTGCACGCCGGGGCCCGCATCATGACCCACCTCTACGAGCGGGCGCACGAGATCGTGGGTGACTTCGTGGACGCCCCCGACGACTACACGGTCGTCTTCAACGGCAGCGGCGTCACGGGCGGCCTCAACCGCATGGCGCGCGTCCTGGCCGAGCGGCGGCCCGGGCGGGACGTCGTGATCACCACCATGATGGAGCACCACGCCAACGACCTGCCCCACCGCAAGCACGTGGGCGAGGTGGTGCACGTGCCCCTGGAGAAGGATCCGGACGGGCAGGCGGGGCGCGTGGACGTGGACGCCCTCCGGGCCGCCATCGACGAGCACGCCGACCGGCTCAACTACGTGGCCGTTACCGCCGCCTCCAACGTGACGGGCGTCGTCAACCCGGTGCACGAGGTGGCGCGAATGGCCCACAGTGCCGGTGCGCTCTGCGTGGTGGACGCGGCGCAGTCGGCCGCCCACGTGCCCCTCAGTGTGCAGGGAGGGGGCGAGGACGAGGCGCTCGACGTGCTCTGCATGAGCGGGCACAAGATCTACGCGCCCGGGAGTCCGGGTGTCATTGTGGCGCGCGAGACGCTCTTCGAGGGGCTGGAGCCGCAGGAGGTGGGCGGGGGCATCGTGGACCGCGTGGAGACGGGCTCCTACGAAATTATGGACGAGCTGCCGGAGCGGGAGGAGGCCGGCACGCCCAACCTGCCCGGGGCCCTTCGGCTCGCCGCTACGTTGCAGCTGCTGGGCCGCATCGGGATGGATCTCATCGAAGAAGATGAGCGCGAGCACACGCAGTACGCCCTGGAGCGCTTCGAGGCCATCGATGGGCTCAAGATCTACGGCTCCCACCGCCTGGAGGTGGCGGAGCGGATCGGGGTCATCACCTTCAACCTCGACGCCCTGCCGCACGGCCTCGTCGCCGCGGCGCTCAACGACTACTTCGGCGTCGCGATGCGCAACGAGTGCTTCTGCGCGCAGCCCTTCGTGCGCCAACTCCTGGGCCGCACCGGCACCAACGGAGAGACGGCCTCCGACGAAGAGTGTGGGCCGGAGACCCAGCCCGGCATGGTGCGGGCTTCGCTCGGCCTCTACAACACGACGGCGGACGTGGACCGGGCCGCCGAGGCCCTGGCCGACCTCGCCGACCGGCCCGACTGGTACCGCAGAAAGTACCGCCCGCGGATGGATGGGAGCGGCGACTGGGTCCACCGCGACTTTGAGCATCCTCCCGAGGCGGAGTTCTCGCTCGAGGAGGAGGTGGACGCGTGGCTGCGATCAGGGACCGCGGACCACTGACCGCGGACCGCTGAAAAGCGCATCCCGGAGGCGTTCTGGACGGACCGCCAAAAAGCGCCGTTCCCCGCCGTCTGCGGCACTCAATCTGACCTCCATTCTCAGAATTCCAAGACCCTGCGATCCGCCGTCTGCCGTCCGCCGTC
>CAZRPQ010000233.1:0-4745 GCA_964601725.1 uncultured Salinivenus sp.
CCCTCAACGCCCAACCCTCAACGCCCAACCCTCAACGCTACACGCTGTCCGAGCCGCTGCTGGTGCCCTCCTGGAGATTGAGGTCGAGCAACGAATCGACCCACAGCCCCTCGGCCTCAAGGCGAGACTGGCCGCTACTCCACGTGAAATTGAACAGGGTCAGGAGGCCCTCGACCGTGAAGCCGGCACTGCGCAGGAGGGTCAGGGCCTCGGAGGCACTCCGGCCGCTGTTGATAATGTCGTCGACCATCACGACCGGCTCGTCGGCGTCAATGGGCCCTTCCACGAGCCGCCGACGCCCGTGCTCTTTCCGCTCCTCCCGGACGAGTCCTCCTTTGAATTCGTCCTCCTCGCTTCTGGACAAGACACTGCACACGAGGGGATGGGCGCCAAAGCCATAGCCTACAACCTGCTGCGCGTCGCGCTCCCGGAGGCGGTCGGCGAGCACCCGTCCCACCTCCGTGAACAGGTCTCCGTCCAGCGTCGGCACGCGCGTGTCCAGGAGCCACCCGATCGGCTGTCCCCGAGGGTCGGTGATCAGTTCGTCCTCGCGGCGCACGAGGGCACGCTCGTAGAGACGACGGCCGATCTCGATGAGCTCGGCCCGGGACGAGGAGCTGAACGTACCGCGATCCATCGACGGCATGGGAGCACACGAAAGTCAACAGTGAGTGGGAAGACGAGGAGGCCGGGACGCGCAATACTGAATCATGAACTGCCGGGCGCGCTGGTGCGTTCCCTCTTACGCTACGGCAAAGTCGTACAGCGGGAATTGGTCGCACAGGGCGTTGACCTCCCGCTCGACCGTCGCCTGGACTTCCGCGTTCTCTGGGTCCTGGAGCACCCGATCAATCAATTTTGCTACACGGGTAAACTCCTCTGTGCCGAACCTGCGGGTGGTCATGGCCGGGGTGCCCAGGCGCAACCCGCTCGTCACGAACGGGCTCTTGTCGTCGAACGGCACCATGTTCTTGTTGGCCGTGATGCCGGCGGCTTCCAGGGCCGTCTCGGCCTCCTTGCCGGTCAGGCCCTTGTTGCGGAGGTCGATGAGGATGAGGTGGTTGTCGGTGCCGCCGGAGACGAGGTCGTAGCCGCGCTTCCGAAGCTCTGCCCCCATTGCCTGCGCATTGTCGACGATCTGCTGCGAATAGTCGCGGAAGTCTGGGCGGAGCGCTTCCTTGAACGCGACGGCCTTGGCGGCGATCACGTGCATCAGCGGGCCGCCCTGCGTGCCGGGGAAGACGGCCGAGTCGAGCAGTTCACTCATCTGTTTGGTTCGGCCGCTCTTGCGCGCGGTCTTGCCGAAGGGATTTTCGTAGTCCTCCCCCACCAGAATCATCCCGCCGCGGGGGCCGCGGAGCGTCTTGTGGGTCGTGGTGGTCACCACGTGGGTGTGGGGCATCGGGTCGTTGAGCACGCCGCCCGCGATGAGGCCGGCCGTGTGGGCCATGTCCATCCACAGGTAGGCGCCCACCTCGTCGGCAACCTCGCGGAACGCCTCGTAGTCGAAGTCGCGCGGGTAGGCGCTGGCTCCGATCGAGATCATCTTGGGCTGCACCTCCTTCGCCCGGTCGCGCACCTTGTTCATGTCGATGCGGCCGGTGTCTTTTTCGACGCCGTAGTACTCGGCGTTGTACAGGATGCCGGAGAAGTTGACGGGGGAACCGTGCGTGAGGTGCCCGCCGTGGGACAGGTCGAGCCCGAGGAACGTGTCGCCCGGATCCAGGAGGGTGAGGTAGACGGCTGAGTTGGCCTGGGCGCCGGCGTGGGGCTGGACGTTGACCCAGTCGCAGTCGTAGAGCTCCTTCGCTCGGTCGCGGGCCAGCTCTTCGGCCTGATCGACGTACTGGCAGCCGCCGTAGTACCGCTTGCCGGGCAGGCCCTCGGCGTACTTGTTGGTGAGGGCCGTGCCCATCGCCTCCATGACAGCCCGGGAGGCAAAGTTTTCGGAGGCGATTAGCTCCAGGCCCTCATTCTGGCGCTGGACCTCGTTCTGGATGACGTCATAGATCTCGGGATCCTCATTGCGGAGCGCACTCATCGGAGGAAAGCAGATTGTGGGAACAACAGTGGACAGCGGTCAAGACAGGCCCCGGTGGTCAGCTTGCACTTCAAAGGTAGGAAGGCGGAGGGAGAACGTGAATACCTGTGGGGAATTTGGCGCTCTATTCCCGTTTCGTCACGAAGACTCCGACGCCCCGATCCGGTCAGTCCTCGCCCGTAAACTCCTCGATCACGATAAACTGCCCGGCAATTCCCAGCGCCCGCCCGTTCGGCCGCCCGTCGCGGTCCAGGTCCAGGGCGTAGAGGCTGCACACGAGGTAGGACCGCCGCTCGGTGAGGCGCGGGGCGTTGTCCGCCAGCAGCTCACTGCCCGCCCCTCCCAGCAGGCCCGACAACGCCCCCTCGCCCAGCTCCTGCTCGATGCGGTCCGCCGCGTGAGTGCGGACGAAGTCCTGAAAGTCAGCCATCCCCGGATTGGTCACAGCCAGAAGGCCGCCCGCGACCACGATAAGGACGAGAAGCTTTTTCATGCCGATCTATGCACGAATAAGGGATCTACGGCCTCATAGAGCCAAACCCAGCAGGCAAGCACTTCGGTCCCCCGCCCATGCACCCACACGCCGAAACGCTCTCACTCAGTGCGTCATCGCGTAGGTGAGGAGGTTGGTGCCCATCCGCAGGGCGGCCCGGCGCTTCTCGGGCGGATTGTTGTGCACCGAGGCCGGCTCCCACCCGTCCCCGAGGTCGCTCTCGACGGACAAAAATACCATGAGCCGGCCCGAGTCGTCGAAAATGCCGTAGCCCTTTGGCGCCTCCTCCGGGTCGTGCTCGTGGATTGCAGGCAGCCCGTTCGGAAAGTCGTACCGAACGTGGTAGATGGGATGGTCGAAAGGCACCTCGACGAGCTTTTTGTCCGGAAACACCTTCTTCAGCTCGGGGCGAACGTGCTTGCTAAGGCCGTAGTTGTCGTCGATGTGGAGGAAGCCGCCCTGCAGCAGATACCGGCGCAGCCGGTCGGCCTCCGCGACGGAAAACGTCACGTTGCCGTGGCCGGTCAGGTACAGGTAGGGATAGGTAAAGAGCTTGTTGGTCGTCAGCTCAACGACATCCTCCTTGCGCCCCGGGTCGAGAAGCGTGTGCTGGCGGGCAAAGGCAAAGAGCTCCATCAACGACTTCTCGTCGCTGTACCAGTCGCCGCCTCCATCGTACTTGATCCGGGCCACCGGGACGGTCGGCTCCTCCTGGGCCCGGGCGTCGGGACTGCCAACGCCCATCCCAACGAGTCCGACCAGCAAGAGAATCAAAATGCGGCGCATCGTCGTCTGGATCTTGGAAACAGGTCGGGTCGTGCCATCGACGCCCTCATGCAAACGCCCTCACTATGAACCTGCGTGTCCCGCTCAGGTTCGCCGGAGGTCGAGAACTCCCGTCGGTCCTCGCCGTTCGTACGGTCCACTGGTTTTCCGGATCTGTCCCTGTTTTGACTCCATGCGCAAATTCGTGAACGCCTTGCTTCTCTCTGCCGCGGCCACGGGGGTCGCGGCCCTGCTCCTCGACCAGCTCGACCTCGACGGGGCCCGCCCCTCTCCGGACGCGGGATTCCCGGGGCCGGATCCGGAAAACATCAGCGAGGAGGACGTGGAAAACTTGCTGGGGGAGCTGGCCTCCCAGCTTTAGCCCTGCGGTTCCGCGGCTCTGAGCATCCCAAACGCCCGCTGAACTGTGCAGAGGTCCTCAGAGAGAAGACCACTGGTGTGGGCGTTCGGGCGTATGGGAGTGGGAGAATGGGAGCATGGGAGAGAGAACGGTTGACGCTTCGGAGACATGCCAACTCGCCTCCTCGCCCTTTCGCCCCCTCGCCCATACTCGATCCCTACACATTCGAGCAGACCCGAGCGCAGTAGGCAAAGACTCTTTCCCGATGGCATTCGGGACTTTCGCACAACCCTCCTCACGCATCGGTAACCGGCCCGCCCCGCTATGTCCTCCTACCGGGAGTGCCCCTCCTGTGCCCTCGAATTCGAAGACACCGGCGACGTTGAGCGATGCCCCTACTGCGACTACGAGTTCCCGCAGCGCACCGCGAGCGTGCAGTGGGTGGCGTGGCTTCTGGCACTGCTCCTTCTGTGGCCCGCCATGGAGGGCCTGATGTACCTGTTCGGATTGTGATGCGTGACGAGTGACGCGTGAGAGATAGACCCGTGGCTGCATTTATACCATTTGCGCCCAATCGTTATGCAGGTTTTGGAGAGAAAGACCTGTCAGGTCTAGAGTAATAGATGCACACCGAAATCTCCAATTGGTATTAGCTACCTATCACTTTCGTCTGTATCGATCATGACGCTCCCAAAGTGATAGGTAGCCAGTGGCTGCATCACGCTTCACATATCACGCTTCATAGAGGACCGACGCACCCCACTCAGGCGATCTGATTCCTTTCTTTGCAAAACATCCCCCCTTATGCAACCGGCGGCACCGTCCTCGAAGGTCCTCGGCGACCGCTCGCCTACCGCCTTCCTCGACACGTACTGGCAGACGCAGCCCCTTTTCGTTCGCGACGCGTTGCCGGACTTTCGCTCCCCGCTCTCGCCGCAGGAGCTGGCCGGCCTGGCCTGCGAGGACGGCGTCGAGAGCCGGCTCATCCTGGAGGAAGGAGGCGCGCACCCGTGGGAGCTCCGGCACGGCCCGTTCGCGTCCGACGACTTCCTCGACCTGCCCGAGTCGCACTGGACGCTCCTCGT
>CAZRPQ010000234.1:0-4743 GCA_964601725.1 uncultured Salinivenus sp.
CGCTGGATGGTGCGGCCGGGCCCGGTGGACCTGAACTTGTGGTCTGTCCTGGACCCCTCAGAGCTCATGCTGCCGGTGGACGTACACGTGGGTCGGCAGGCGCGCTCGCTAGGCTTGTTGACCCGGAAGACCAACGACTGGAAAGCCGTCCGCCGCCTCACGGCCGTCTGCCGCCACTTCTGCGCGTCGGACCCGGCCCGGTACGACTTCGCGTTTTTCGGGGTGGGGGCTCAGGACGAGTCGCTCGACGCGCGGTTCACGGGGGCCAACCGGGTGGATCGGAGTTCGCTTCCCACGCCTCGGTAGCTACTCTTGTAGTAGATCACCGCTCCCCGATCCGGGCGCTCCTCGACCTCCACGACGAGGCCGACGTACAGTCGGTGATCGCCGGCAGGAAGCGAATCGTGAGTGCGGCAGTGGAGCACGGCGGACCCGCCCTCGAGGATGGGCGTGCCATGGGCATCGCGGACGTGGGGCACTGCCTCAAACTGCTCGGGGCCACTGAGGTCGGGCACGGCAAACTGCTTCGCCAGGTGGGCCTGGTTCTCCCCCAGCACATGCACGGCGAATCGCTCGCAGCCCTCCATGACCTCGAACATGCGCGAGTCGCGCGCCACGTTGAAGCTCACGAGGGGCGGCTCAAGCGCGACGCTCGACAGGGAGCCGATCGTAATGCCTCGGGCCTCACGCGGACCTTGCGCCGTCACGACCACGACGGGCGAGGGCACTCGGCGCATCGCGGCGCGAAACGTGCTCGATTCTTCGGCCATGGAGGGAGGGGCCCAATGCGTGCCGGTGGGGAGAAAATCGAGGGATGGCCTTGCGGCCCTCCCTGATTGCGGTTTCCCTTAAATGCAGAGGTGAAACGGCCGTTCGCGCAGAGGAGAGCTGTTACGAGAAGTGTCCGTTACGAGAACACATCGGATACGCGCCGAAAGAACGATTTCTCGGCGTTCTCCTCGGACGGCTGGGGCTGGAAGTTGTCGTGCTCCTGGAGCTGTTCGAGGAGGGTTCTCTCTTCGGACGTGAGGTCCTGCGGCGTCCACACGTGCACCCGAATCATCTGGTCGCCGCGCCCACTTCCTTCGAGGTCCGGGAGGCCCCGGTTTCGCATGCGAAGAATCTTGCCGGCCTGCACGCCAGGATCTACCTCCAGGCGGGCCTGTCCCTCCAGGGTGGGCACGTCCACCTCCGTGCCGAGGGCCGCTTCGGGGAAAGAGAGGTGGAGGTCGTAGTAAATGTCGAGCCCGTCCCGTTCGAAGTGTTCGTGGGGCTTCTCTTCGATCTCAATTCGCAGGTCGCCGGACGGCCCGCCGCGGAGGCCCGCGTTTCCAGCCTCGGCGAGGGTCAGGTAGTTGCCCTCCATGACCCCCGGGGGCACGTTGATGGAAATCGTCTCTTCGCCCTGCACACGGCCCTCGCCCCCGCACTCGCCACACAGGTTGTCGATGATGCGCCCGTCTCCCTCGCACCGCGGACACGGCTGCACGTTCACCATCTGTCCAAACACAGAGCGGGTGACCTGACGGATTTCGCCCGTGCCGTCGCACTTCGGGCACATCGAGAAATTCTGCCCCTCCATGCCGCCCTCAGCCCCAGTCCCCTCGCACGCCTCACATTTCAGATACTTCTGGAGCTTGAGGTTCTTCTCCGTCCCCTCCGCGATTTCTTCGAGCGTCAGCGGAAGCGACACCCGAAGATCGCTTCCGGGCCGCCCCCGTCCCCGATCCGCCCGGCCCGAGCGCCCCCGGCCCCGACCGCCCCCCCGAGCACCGCCGAAGATGTCGCTGAATGCGTCGAAGATGTCCTCGATGTCGTGGAAGCCCCGGCCCCGTCCTCGACCGCCGGCACCGCCATCTTCGCCGAGACCAGCGTGCCCGAACTGATCGTAGCGCTGGCGCTTTTCGGGGTCCGACAGAACCTCGTACGCCTCGGACGCCTCCTTGAACTTCTTCTCGGCCTCCGGGTCCTCCGGATTGCGATCCGGATGATATTCCATCGCCTTCTTCCGGTACGCCTTCTTGATTTCTTTGTCGGAGGCGTCCTGATCGACCCCTAGAACGTCGTAGTAGTCGCGCGGCATGTGCGGTACCGATTCATTACAAAGAGAACGTCGTCAGGACGAGGCCCTACCACAGGTGACGGCCGGACTCATAACTCGCGACGGCGGGCCGGAAGGAATCCTGGCTGCGAGCGGACTCAACTGGACGAGCCTCCTGCTTCGGAGTTGCCCGACGGTTCGGCGGCCACGACGACCCGGCTGTGGCGAATCACGCGGTCGCCCATCGTGTAGCCTTTCCGGATCTCCTGCAGCACCGTGCCGGGTTCGGCCTCGTCCGAGGGCTGTCGCATCATCGCCTCGTGGAGCTGCTCGTCGAACGGCTCTCCCTCGGCCTCGATGGGCTCTACGCCGAGGGACTCAAGCTGGTCCTGAAACTTGCGAAAAACCATCTCTACGCCGCCCTTGAGGGACTCGTAGGCCGTCTCCGCATCCTCGGCGTCCTCGAGGTTCCGGGCCGCCTCAAGAGATCGTTCGAAGTCGTCCAGCACCTCGAGCATCGATTCAAGGACCGTGACCTTGCCCGCTTCTTGGCGGCGTTTTTTCTCCCGGTCCATGCGGCGGCGAAAGTTCTCGAGGTCTGCGGCCTTCCGGAGCAGGCGATCGTTGAGCTCGTCTCGCTCTTCCTTCAGGCCCTCAACTTCCTCCGTGAGGCGTTCAACCTCCTCCGTGAGGGCCTCAACGTCTTCCGCCTGGTCCTCCTCCGCCTGCTCGGCTACGTTTTCCTCGTTGGCGGCGTTGGTACTCTGTGTCGGTTCGTTCGTCATTTGGCGACCGTTGGTCTGATCTGTGCTCACAGTCGAGGGGAAGATTCGCGTGAGAAAACGAGGGATGAACGACAGATATGATTGGTCACCAGTAGTGCCCACGACCGTCGTTCGTGACGCGTGATTCTGACAGGTGATTCGTGATGCGGGACGCTTCGGCCGTGCCTTCGCGCATCACGGCTCACGCATTACGACGCAGAAACTGCCTCCATGCTGGATAAGTGAGGGCAGTGTCGGCGTGGCCCCCAGGCTCCGGAGGCTAGGACGGGACCGACGAATCTGCCTCATCGTCCGAGGGCCGGTTCACGACGGAGGCCATGTTCTCGACGAGGGCCACGGCGCGGCCGTAATCCATCCGCTTGGGGCCAATTACGCCGAGAGAGCCCACCGTCTCGCCGAGCCGGTAGGGAGACAAAACGATCGAGTAGGCGTCCATCTCATCCTCGTCGGTCTCGCTGCCAATGCGAACGACAGCCTGCCCGACGGTGTCGGGGTTGGCTTCAAACAAGTTTTCCAGCACCTGTACGACGCGGTCCTCGTCCTCAATGGTTTCAATTAGGTGGCGCACGTCGTCCGGCTCCTGGAATTCGGGCTGGGACAGAATGTTCTGTGTGCCGTCAAACTGCAGGCGACCTTCATCTGGCTCGCTGAAGAGGAGCGAGGCCTCATCGAGGACGAGTTGGATCAACCCGGTCTCGTCAGGCAGGTCTTTGAGTCGCTCGTCGTAGGTCTCGCGGATCTCGCGGAGGGTGAGTCCAGCGATTCGTTCGTTGAGAATCGACACGATGCGGTCGATCTTGGCCCGCCGCAGGTCCGGCTCAAAGTTGAGGACCACCGTCTTCACGAGCCCGCCCTTGACGCTCAGCACGAACATGAGGCGTGATCCGGACAGCGGGACGATGTCGAGCCGGTCGAGCACGGCGGTGGACAGGCGGGGGGTCAGGGCGATGCCGAGCAGGTTCGTGAGCTTGCTCAGCAGACGGGTGCTCTCGCTCAGCAACTCGTCGGTGTCGCTCACCAGGCGGGCGAGCTTCACCTTGAGCACCTCCCGCTCCACTTCCGACAGCTCGGGCGTGTCCATCAGCTCGTCGACGAACGTGCGGTAGCCGAGCTGGGTGGGGATGCGGCCCGCCGAGGTATAGGGATGGTCCAGGTAGCCCATGTCCTCCAGGTCCGCCATGGTGTTGCGGATGGAGGCGGGGCTTAGCTCGACGTTGGTGTCCTTCGCCAGCGAGCGCGACCCAACCGGCCCCGCCGTGTCGACGAATTGCTCGACGACCAGGCGGAGAATGTCGCGTTCACGTTCGCTGAGAGAAGGGCGATCGTCGCTGGAATCAACAGGGCTCACGGCATTCAGAAAAACGGTGGTGCACACACGGGGGTCCAGGCCGTTACGAGGTCCGTCTGCCCTCCCCCTCCGGTTCGTCGGAACCTTCCTGACAGGGCCAACGGCAGGACCAACGGAGAGTGCCCGTCGGGGAGAGGATCGGGACAATGGTCGTTCTATCTACTTGACGACTGGGTTTGAGTTTCCGTTTTGCGTCGAGAGCCGTAAGGAATGGGGAATATCGAAACGGCTTGCCCCTCCATCGAATACACATGCACCGGTCTTGCGCCCATGCTGCTCGGCCGTCCGTTGACTTCCAGATCCGTCATCTCCACCTATGCGCTTTCTGTCCACCCTCGCCGCCAGCGTGATCGGGACGTTGCTTGCGTTCGGGCTCGTCGTCTTTTTCTTCGTCTTCTTCTTTTTCGCCCTGTCCCTCTCGACCAGCCAGACGCCGACCGTGCAGTCCGGGTCGGTCCTGACCGTGCCCCTCGAAGGGGACGTGCCGGAGCGCGTGACCGACGACCCGTTCCAACAGGCGTTCGGGCAGGGGCCGAGCTACGACCTGCGCGACCTGCAGGCCTCGCTCG
>CAZRPQ010000235.1:0-4730 GCA_964601725.1 uncultured Salinivenus sp.
CCCCACGGCTGTGCCCGTCGTAGAGGTGGCCGTCTCCCTCCCCATTGGCGTTTGGGTGAGCGTCCTGGTCGGCGTTCTCAACAGGACGCTTCGGGGCTCCCGTCGCACGAATCGTCTATTGGCCACGGGCTCCGCTCGCGCTCTCCCCGAGTCCCAGGGAGCAGGGGATCCAGCGGAGGAATGTTCTGTAAGAAAGATCTGAGAACCACTCCCGCTCGTGTCCGAAGGGGCGAAGTTCAGCGTCCCCCATCAAATGAGAGCCCCCGGCCGCGTTGAAAAAAGCCCCCGATGCTCTTCTCTTTGCCTCCCCTGAGGCGCCCCGCTTCCATTGATTTTCCAGTACCATGCGACGAACAGCCATTCTTGTCCTCCTCCTTGTCTTCTCGCTTGGACCCAGCGCGGAGGCTCAGCCCGAAGTGTCAGTGCGGGGAAACATGGGCGCGGCCTTTTTCCAGTCCCCAGAGGGACTGAACACGGTTCTAAATTCCGGGGTCGACCTTGGACTCGGGGCTGGCGTTGAGTTGTACAAGGGGCTCGAAGTCGTGCTGCAGGGAAGCTACGACCGGTTCACGCTGAACGGGGACAACATCGCACTTATCGACGAGGAGCTGAGTGTGGAGACGGCGAGGATAGAGGGGGGAGCCCTCAATGTGCTGAACGGAACGATCGGGCTGCGTTACACCCTCGAAAATTCGAGCGACGCCCATCCGTACGTGTCAGGGGGCGTGGGGGTCTACCACTCCCTTCTCGAACGGGTGCGAGTCAAACAGAGGGAGGATCCGCTTCGCAGACGTACGGCCACACGGAGGGGATACCACGCAGCGATCGGGTCGAACTTTCGCATCAACGACACCTACGCCTTTTTCTTCGAGCCCCGGTACGTCATCATTGACACGGAGGGATCGGGGCTTGGGACGAGCACGTCGACTCGCTATGTGACCGTTCGCTTGGGAGTGGACGTGCAGCTGTGACCAGGACGGGACACGCCGCGCGGGAGGGGGAGCGTCTGCGGCCTCTTACGCTGCCGTCGTGGCGTTGACGGCCTCGACCCGCTTGATCTTCGGCACCGAGCGCTTTAGGGCCTGCTCGATGCCGGCGCGCAGGGTCATCGTGCTCATGGGACAAGACCCGCACGCGCCCAAGAGCTCCAGCTCTACGACGTAGTCGGAAGTGACGTTGAGGAGACGAACCGATCCCCCGTCCGCCATGAGGTAGGGGCGGATCGTGTCGAGCGCTTCCTCGATGTCGTCGCGCAGTTCCGGATCGATGTTCGGGGAATCTCCGGCGTCGGGGGGCGAAGGCACGTCGTCGGACATGGGACCGGGGAGCAGTTGCGTGAGGTGGCGTGAAACCGAGGTCCGTCGGTAACTACTTCTCAACCACTAACGGACGTGGCCTGAGTCCGTTCGGGCGTTGGAGACTGGGGACTACTCGTAGAGAATCTCGATCTTCTGCGTCGGGTCGGACTCGGCGTTGCGGAGGGCCACCTGCTCCGTGAGCTGATCGGCGATCGCGTCGAAGGCCGTGGCGGAGGCGCTGTCGGGGGCGGACCGCACGATCGGGGTGCCCTCGTCGCTGCTTTCGCGTACCTTCTGCTCGATGGGTACTTCTCCGAGGAACGGCACGTCCAGTTCCCGGGCCAGTTCCTGCGCCCCCGCCCGCCCGAAGAGGTAGTACTTGCGGTCCGGCTGATCGGGCGGGGAGAAGTACGCCATGTTCTCGACCATGCCCACGACGGGCACGTCGACGTTGTCGAACATGGCCTTGCCCTTCCGCGCGTCTGCGAGGGCGAGGTCCTGGGGCGTTGAGACGATGACCGCCCCGGTGAGGGGAATCGTCTGTACGATCGTGAGCTGCACGTCGCCCGTGCCGGGGGGCAGGTCCAGGATCATGTACTCGATGTCGCCCCAGTCGACGTCGCCGAGGAACTGTCGCACGGCCTTCGTCACCATCGGTCCACGCCAGACCACCGCCTGGTCGGGGTCGACCATAAAGCCCATCGACAGCAGCTTGACCCCGTGCTTTTCGAGCGGGACCATCTTGCGCTCGTCGTTTACGCGCGGCTTCTCTCCCTCCATGTCCATCATCTTCGGAATCGAGGGGCCGTAGATGTCGGTGTCCACCAGCGCCACCTCGTAGCCCTGCTCCGAGAGGGCCATCGCCAGGTTCACGGCGACGGTGCTCTTGCCCACTCCCCCCTTGCCGCTGGCCACGGCGATGGTGTTCTGAACGCCGTCCTCCCCGCTGGTTTGCTGCTTCTCGCCGCCCTGGTCGCCGACCATCAGGTCGTCGCCGAGCGGAATCATCTTGCTGTCGAGCTCGACGTCGACCTCGAGCTCGCGGCTCACCTCCTCGTGCAACACGCGCTCGCAGGCCTCTTCCACCTGATTGGCAAACGGGCCGTCCGGCTCTTCGACGACGACCGTAAAGGACACGTGGCCGTTTTCGATCGTCAAGTCCTTCACCATGTCGAGCCGAATGATGTCTTTGTTTTGCTCCGGATGCTCAATCTTTCGGAGGGCATCCAGCACGTCTTCGCGGGCGGAGGACATGGAGGGGCGAAAGGCTGATGCAGGGGAGCGAGTGCGACAGTACAGCCCACCGCAGGAGCGATCTGTTGTTCCTATACAGGGGGGACTTTCCACGGCAATCGCATCTTGGCCGGGGGGTTTTTTCGTCGAAAGACGCCAGCTTACGACCCCGAATCGTCGCTTGAGGCAGCGTCAAGCAACATCGCTTCGACGGCATCCACGACGTCCTCGGCGCGGGCGATCCACTGCTCGGCGTCGTCAGCCGAGAAGGAGGGGGACAGTTCGTAGTCGGCCTCCGGTCGGTCGTCTTCGGCCTGGGACAGGAGGCTGTGGGAATACGGGTCGAGGGGGCCGTCCTGCACGTACGTCTCCCGGAGCTGGTGCTGGACGCCGCTGTGTGACGTCGGTGCCTTTTCCGCTTCGTTGAGGGCCGCCCGGGCGGCGTACAACATGGCATCATGGGACGCGGAAACGGCGGCGTTCAGATCTCCGGCCTCGAGATTCCGATGGGCTCTGTCGAGGGTTCGTTGCGCACGATCAAGAGCGTCTTCGGTCGGTCCTTTCGTGCCGCGAGGGCTGGTGTTCGGAGGATAGGTATGTTGATGGAGGGCCAATTCGGCGTCGGGGTCGTTGGAGGGCACGAGCAAGTCTCCCTCCTCCCGCACATTTCGGTAGAGCGGCTGGTTGTACGTGTTGAATCGGTTGCGGGAGGCGACGAGGGGCTGCACGTGCGCGCCGTACTTCTCTCGCAGGGCATGCATCATCTCGCGGGCCTGCTCTCGGTCCGACTGATCGGGGGCCTCGTTCAGCACGACCAGCACGTCGATGTCGCTGTCCTCGGCGGCGTCCCCGCGGGCGTGCGAGCTGTAAGCTATAAAGGACGAGCCGGTGCAGGCGGTCGCCAAAGGCGTCCCGGAAGCGATCACGCAGGGCGTCCCGGAGACTGGCGGTGAGCGCGGGCATGGCGCGGTGAGGATGAGGAAGTGAACTCAGGTTCTATGTCCCAGGTTGTGTCACGGGGCTATGTTGCCCATTCACCGCGTCCCCGCGTCGAAAAAATGGCACGACGAAGGGGTACGACAGGAGATCTATACAGAGCGGGCCGCGGCCCGTGCCGGGACTCCCCAGGGTCACTGTGCACGACTTTGCCGCGCGAGGGCCCGGAGGGCGAGTCCGTGGCGCAGTTCGTACGGGCTCACGCGGCAGAGGTCTCGGTCGTAGTGGGCCATAATGCGATCGAGGAGGATGACGCCGACCGGAAAGACATCGGCCCGGCCCTCCATGGCGTCGGGGTGGAGCGCCAAAATTTCGTCCACTGACAGCCGGAGAAGGCGCTCGCGCCAGTGGCGGACCGCCTCGTGGGGGAGCGAAAAGCCTTCTCCGTGCAGGGCGTCCCACGTGCCCTCCGGACCCGCATCCACGCGGGCCAGCGCCGTAGCGGTACCCGCCGTGCCGATGAGGGTCGGCGACGGCCCGACGTTCAGCGTGTGCGAGGGGAGGGCCTCGTCGATGAGTGTCTCGACAATGCCGACCGCATCGGGCGACGGGGGCTGCGACGCAAAGCACCGCTCGGTGAGACGGACGCACCCCACGTCGAGGCTGGCCCGGTCGGTGATTGCGTCGGGATAAGTTGGATGATGAACGGACGGATTCGCCCCGGCCACGAGCTCGGTCGACCCCCCGCCAATGTCTACGACCAGGCAGGCGCTCGACAGGTCGTCGAAGGCCGCGCAGGCGGCGGCAAAGCTCCACGCAGCCTCCTCGATCCCAGAGAGGATTTCGATGGGCAGTCCAAGTTCGTCCTGCACAGTCGCGCACACGTCGGTCCGGTTCGTCGCGTCGCGGAGGGCGCTCGTGCCTGCCCCCGTTACGGTCTCCACCTCGTGCTCGCGGGCCACACGGAGGTGGTCGCGGAGGGCATCGAGAAGGCGACGCTGCGCAGCGTCTCCGATGCGTCCCTGGGCATCGACGCCCTCGCCCAGCCGCACAAACCGCTCGGCCGCGTGGAGACGTCGCAGCGCTGCTCCGTCGCGTTCCGCCACGAGCAGCTGCGCAGTGTTGGTGCCGATGTCGATGGTGGCAAGGCGCATGGCGGATGGCCCGGGGGGCGTGTTTCTGGAGCGCGACCGATAGGGACTCGAAGGAAGACGGATTTACGTGCCGATGTCACGGGTCATGAGTCATGAGTTGATGAGTCAT
>CAZRPQ010000236.1:0-4730 GCA_964601725.1 uncultured Salinivenus sp.
GCAGCCGTACGCCGACGACGTCCTCGGCGGTGCTCCCGATGAGCTTCTCGGCCTGGGGGTTGACCAGCACGCACTCGAAGTCGACGATGGCATCGTTCTCGTCGCGCACCGCCGAGAAGACGATGATTCCGTCGAGCGAGCTGCTGAGGACGCTCGACAGCAGGTCGCGGGAGGTTTGCAGGGCCTCTTCCTTGAGGCGCTCGTCGGTGATGTCGTCGAAGGAGACGAGAACCGCGTAGGGGGCTTCTTGATTTTCTTTGAACAGCGGCTGCGCATTCACCTGAATCCACCGCGGGGGCGCGTCGGGCGGGTAAATGCCCATCACCTCGTCCTCCACCGGCTCACGCTCCACGAGGGCGCGCCAAAACGGAAATTCGGCGTTGGGGAGGGGCGTGCCGTCTTCGCGGAGCCCGTTCCAGATGTCGTCGTCGAAGCGGCTGCCGACGATCTCGTCGAGCGGGCGACCGAGGATGTCCTGGGCGGCCTCGTTCCCGTCCCGAAACACCCCCTCGTCGTCCATGAGGAGAACCCCCTCGCTGATCGTGGCGACGAGCTTGTCGAAGCGGTGGTCCACCTGCCGTCGCAGGCTTTTCGCCTGGCGCTCCTCGGTCCGGTCAACGACGGACACGAGCACCCCCCGCTCCTCCCCATTTTTCGTCTGCCACGGGCGCACCTCCCAGTCGACCCGGTAGGTGGGCCCGTTGGGCTGGGAGAGGACCCGTGCGTGGCCCTTCCGGCTTGCCTTGTCCTTCAGGCTCTGCACGAACGTGTCGTGCCACTCGTCGTCGGGGTCGGCAAACACCTCGAAGAAGGTTCGGTGGTCCGTCGGAAGAGGAACGGCCTCCTCCGGGGGCGACGCCTCGCCGATCGACTTGATTCGATCGAGGGCAATGGGGTTTCGCGTCTCGGTGCCCTCGTTCCGAAAGACCTCCAGCCACTGCCGGCTGTGGGTGACGATGCGCCACTGGTCGTCAAGCATGGCGACCGGGGCCGGCGTCGCTTCTACGAATTCTTTCAGCACCCCGGGCCGCTCTACGAGGGGACCAGTCGAGCGCTCTTCAACCTCAGGGGACAGAGATGTGTGGGCCATGGCGTTCTCGTGTTGAGTGGAACAGGGCCGCCCGGCCGAGCTGCGAGCCCTTTCGCAGCGGCGGACGACAATTTGGAACCGTGGGGTTGAAAGCGCCCGGCGGATCGGCGTTTCCGGGTGGACTTCCCCTCGCATGCTCAGTTTCCCGCCGCGTCCTCGTCGTGGGGGGCCTCGGCGTGCGCGTCCTGGTCGGCCTCGACGTGGCGTCGGATTTCGGGCACAGAGTCGCCGCCGTATTTCCGAAGGAACGCGTTCGCGACCGTGTAGGCGACGGTGGCCTCGGCCACGGTGGAGGCAGCGGGCACGCTCGTGATGTCGCTCCGTTCGTAGCGGGTGGGCTGAGGCTCGCCCGTGGCCGTGTCCACCGAGTCGAGCGGCTTGATGAGAGTCGGGATCGGCTTCATGTAACCGCGCACGATCAGCGGCATGCCGGTGGAGGTGCCCCCCTCGGTGCCGCCGGCGTGGTTGGTGCGACGCGGATACGCCCGTTCGCCGTCGTCCCGCGTCTCGATGGGATCGTGCACCTGCGAGCCGCGGCGCTTCGCGTTGAAGAAGCCATCGCCCACCTCGGCGGCCTTCTGGGCCTGAATCGAACAGATGGCCTGCACGAGTTGACCGTCGAGTCGCCGGTCCCAGTGCACATAGGAGCCGAGGCCCGGCGGCACGCCCGTCACCACCACCTCGTAGACCCCCCCGAGCGAGTCGCGTTCCTTTTTGGTCTGGTCGATGTGGTCGACGCAGCGCTCCGTCATGTGGTCGTCGAGCATGCGAGTGGCGCTCTCGTCGGCCGCCTCATAGAGGGCGCTCGCCCCGCCGCCCTCCTCGAGGAGGGCATTGCGGCGGTCGGCCCACTCCTCCGGTTCATCAAAGCCCACGTCGCCGATGCTCACCACGTGGCTCCCCACCTCGATGCCAAACTCGTTGAGCAGACGCCGCGCCACCGAGCAGCAGGCCACTCGCATGGCCGTCTCGCGGGCGCTCGACCGGTCGATCGCGGGCCGCATGTCGTCGAGCTCGTACTTTTGCATGCCCGCCAGGTCCGCGTGGCCCGGCCGTGGCATGGTGACCTTCTCCAGGTCTTCCGGCGGCTCGCCCTCGATCGCCATCTTCTCGGGCCAGCCGGCCTTGTCCTTCTCGTAGGCCCCGTTGTCGATGCGGAAGGAGATGGGGCTGCCCAGCGTCTCGGAAAACCGGATGCCCGAGTAGATGTGCACCTTGTCGTTCTCGATCTTCGACCGCCCGCCCCGCCCGTACCCGAGCCAGCGCCGGGCCAGGTGCTCGTTGATGTCGTCGGGCGCGAGCGGAAGCTGGGCCGGCACTCCCTCGAGAACGCCCACGATGGCCTCGCCGTGCGACTCGCCGGCCGTTAGGTATCGAAGCATAGTGCGTTGAACGTTAGCGCGTTGAACGGTGAAACGAAAAGGCGCTGGGTTGATGTGCTCCGCAGAACCGGAGACATTCCCGGTCCAGCGTTGGAACGTCCAACGTTCGAACGTTCAACGTTCCAACGAACTTAGTCGATTTCATAAAAGGCCGGGGTCCCGTCGCGACGCTGCACCCGTACGAGGACCGGCCCCGTTGCTTCCGCCAGGTGCTGGACGACATCGGAGGACGTTTCAATCCGGGTGTCGTCGAGGTGCGTAATCACGACGTTGCGGGGCAGCCCCGCGGCGGCGGCGCGTCCCCCACTCTCGACGTACGCCACGTACGTCCCCTTCTCCACCCCAAACGCAGACGCTTCGGCGTCCGAAAGCGCGCGAAGGCCCACGCTCCACCCGTCGATCTCGGTGACGGCCGCGTCGTCCTGGCGATCATCGGGGGGTTGAAACTCGGGCGTCTCCGAACTGCTGGAGGACGGACCGGAGCGAAGGTCACTCAGCCACTCCTGGTACACGGGCGTGTCCTCCCCCATGAGCGCCACCTCGAGCGTCCGCTCGGTGCCGTCCCGCCACACGCCGACGGACACGGTGTCGCCCGGTCGCCGCCGGGCAATCAGGCTCTGGAGGTCGTTGGGGGCATTGACCGGTTCGTCCATCACAGACACCACGACGTCCCCGTCCCGCAGCCCGGCCCGGCCCGCCGCACTGCCGGACTGCACCTCGGCGATGTACACCCCACGGATGTCGTCGAGCCCGAGATCGTCGGCCCGCTCCGCGTCGACGGGGCCGATTCTGACCCCAAGATAGCCTCGCCGCACCTCCCCGTACGCAATCAGATCGGTCGTCACTCGCTCGACCAGGACCGACGGGATCGCGAATCCGTAGCCGGCGTTCCGCCGGTTCCGGCTGGCGATAGCGGTGTTGATGCCCACGAGCTCCCCCTGCAGGTTGACGAGCGCTCCGCCCGAGTTGCCGGGATTGATGGCGGCATCGGTCTGAATAAAGTTCTCGATTCGGAACTGATCTTCAATGATCCGGAGCTGGCGTCCCAGGGCACTGACGATGCCGGCCGTGACCGTCGAGGTGAGCTGCAGGGGATTGCCGACCGCCACCACCCAGTCGCCCACCCGAACCTGATCCGAGTTGCCGAACGGAACCACCGGGACATCCGCCGCCACGTCGATTTTGATCACGGCAAGGTCCGTTGAGGAGTCCGTGCCGACAACCCGCGCCTCAAACTGTCGCTCGTCGGCCAGGCGCACCTGAATTTGCTCCGCCTTCTCCACGACGTGGCTGTTCGTCGCGATGTATCCATCCGGACTGATGAGCACGCCGCTTCCCAGGTTTTGCGACGGTCGTCCAAAGGGAGTGTCGCCCGCAGAGCCCTCCCTCCCAGACTTCACACGGATAGACACGACGCCGGCCGTCACCTCCTGGGCCACGTCACGGAACAGCCGATTGAGGGTAACTGGCGACGGGCCCGATTCTCGCCACTCCCTCGGGATGGATGCGGTTTGGGTCGAGCCCGCTCGTTCCGCCGTTCCCACGCGCTGAACCACCCGCGTCACCGAGGACGTGCCCGACTCGTCGTCCGCGACCAACATCACGAGAATGCCCGCCAGCAGGCCGATCAGCACAAGGCCAATCCCACCGAGAAACCGGGCCGTTCGTCCCGAAGAAGACATTGTGGCAAGAAGCATAAACAAGGAGCGAGCGGTTTGATCTCCACCTTGCATCCGCAGAATTGTTTCGATCTGAAGCCCCAATGCGGGACAGATGAGGCGCCGGCGCGCCCTCACTGTGTGAAACGACTGCGACGATTTGGGAACTCGAGGCAGGCGTCGCCCAAGCAGGACGGGCGCGGCACATCGAGCCCCGAATGGAGGGCCGGATGTCCGCCAGCACGCCTTCTACGTCTCGTCCGACCCGGAAGACACCCCCTCCGAGGAACGCGGAAATTCGACCGTGAAGATACTCCCTTCCCCCTTCTCCGTCTCGACGGTAATGGACCCGTCCATCCGCTCGGCCAAGTCCGCCGAGATGGCGAGGCCGAGTCCATTTCCTTCGTAGGTCCGGGCCCGTCCCCGCGACTCTTGCTTGAACTCATCGAAGAGGTCCGGCAGAAACTCCTCGTCGATGCCGATGCCGGTATCCTCCACCTTGACAAACACGTGCCCGTCGGCACCGCCCGCGGACACGGCCACGCGGCCTTCGTCCGTGTACTTGATGGCGTTCTCGACCAGGTTGCGCACGATCTGCTT
>CAZRPQ010000237.1:0-4703 GCA_964601725.1 uncultured Salinivenus sp.
ACTCACAGGTCTGGAATGCGACCGAACATTGCAGTGTCTAGGCCGAATGCCCACGCGTTCACGAGCGCCGCGCACCGCGTCCGTTCACGGGCTCTCCCCGGTCAACACCTCCAGTCCCCGTGACCTCGACCGACACGACAACGGGTCCCCGCAATCGGCTTCGAACAGAGGAGGTCGAAGCGTATCTGCAGCGTCTCAGCGTTGCCCCAGAGACGCCAGGTGCGCCGGACCGAGAGCTTCTCGCCCGCCTCCAGCGCGCCCACGTGACCACCGTGCCGTTCGAGACGCTCGCCATCACCGGGGATCCGTACGGCGAACGCGAGGGAGCGGGCGTCGTCCTGTCGGTGCCGCACCTCTATGAGAAGATCGTGGAGCGGACCCGGGGCGGCTACTGCTTCGAGCTGAACGGCCTGTTCCACACGCTGCTGGACGCACTGGGATACGAGGTGCACCGCGCCGCCGCCCGGGTGGCCTCCGCGATCCGTGTGCCGGCCAACCACCACGTCAACGTCGTCGAGCTGGATCGGCGGTACGTGGTCGACGTGGGAACTGGCCCCCCAATGCTTCGGAGGCCCCTTCCCCTCGACGGCCCGCCCCGGACGGACGAGGTTGGCATCGAGTGGCGGGTCGTAGCGAGCGAGCGCCCGGACGCAGCGTACCGCGTCGAGTACCGTCGCCCCGACGATGCGGAGTGGACCGTGCGGTACGTGTTCGACGACACGCCGCGGCCCCTCCGCTACTTCGCGGCGACGAACGACTACCTGCAGTCCGCCCCCGAATCGCCGTTCACGGGCGAGCCGACGGTCGCTCTTTCGACGGAAGAGGGCCACCGGACGCTGTCGGGAAATGCCCTCGTCGAGGTTGCGCAATCCGATCGGCACGAACGAACGGTGTCCGGCGAGGCATGGCACGACCTCCTGGAGCAGAACTTTGGGCTTTGCTACGGCGCTGGCCGGTCGGGCTGAATGTGTCCGGTGTGTTTTGTTTTATGAGGGACCCGACGTTGTCCTGAATCGTCTTGGTTTTTTCTGCCATGATCGGTCCTCTACGGTTCTCGTGCTGGACAGTGGTTCGCGATTCTTTAACGGTCACTCGGGCGGGGAAGGCCCCAATCCTTGTGGGGCTGGTCGTCCTGCTCGGGGTGGGCATTGTCCCCTCGGTTCAGGCCCAGTCCTCTCCCGTGCCCGAGGGGGCAACCGTCGAGAAGGTGGCAGGTGGATTTGAGTTTACGGAGGGCCCGCTCTGGCACGACGGACGGCTGGTGTTCAGTGACATCCCCGCGAACACGGTGTACCAGTGGACCTCAGAAGGCGGCAGCAGCGTCTTCCTCAAGCCGTCCGGCCACGCCAACGGCCTGGCGGTCAGTCCGGAAGGGCATCTGCTCCTCGCGCAGCATGATGGGCGGGTGGGGCGGCGCGCGACGGACGGCGAGATCGAGTCCCTCGCACAGGCGTACCAGGGCAACCGCCTCAACAGTCCCAACGACCTGACCGTGGCCGACGACGGGACGATCTACTTCACGGACCCGCCCTACGGCGTGGACGCGGAGAATCGCGAGCTCGACTTTTCGGGCGTCTACCGCCTCGACCCGGACGGGGCCCTGACGCTCCTCACGAGGGAGTTCACCCGGCCCAACGGGATCTGTCTCTCGCCGGACGAGTCGACCCTCTACGTGAACGACTCGGACGGAAACGTCATTCGGGCATACGCCGTGACCGAGGAGGGAGACATCGCGAACGGGCGCGTCTTTGCGACGCCGGAGGGGGAGGAACCGGGAAATGCCGACGGCATGAAGGTGGACGCCGAGGGCAACCTGTATAGCACCGGACCCGGCGGGATCTGGGTGTATACGCCGAGCGCCGAGCGGCTCGATCACATCTCCGTCCCAGTCCCACCCACGAACCTCGCGTTTGGTGGACCCGAGCGCACGACGCTCTACATCACCGCCCGGTCCAACGTTTATCGCATCCCCGTCACGGTCCCCGGGACGAAGTAGCCCGATCCCTTGCCTCTTCGACGCCTTCTCTCATCCAGCACCCTCTACTCGCTATGAACGTACTCGTTGTCGGTGGCACCGGAACGATTGGCAGCGCCGTGGTCGACCTCCTCGCGGATCAGCACGACGTGACCGTCGCCGGACACACGAGCGGCGAGGTGCAGGTCGACCTGGCCGATCCCGACTCCATCGAGCAACTCTACGACACCGTCGGGCCACAGGACGCCGTGCTGTCCTGTGCGGGCGAGGCGGCGTTTGGGCCCCTGGAGGACCTGGACGACGACGATTTTGCTCTGAGCCTGTCCAACAAACTGATGGGGCAGGTCAACCTCGTCCGCCGCGGGCTCGACACGGTGCGCGACGGGGGCGTCTTTACGCTCACGAGCGGGGTGCTGAGCCAGGAGCCGATGCCCGGCAGTGCGGCCGTTAGCCTCGTGAACGCCGGGGTGGAGGGCTTCGTCCGGGCCGCCGCGCTGGAGGCGTCCCCCGAGATTCGGATCAACGTGGTGAGCCCGCCCTGGGTCGCCGAGACGCTTGAGGCGATGGGCGAGGACCCCGAAGAGGGACTTCCGGCGGCGACGGTCGCCGAGGCCTACCGGAAAAGCCTGGAGGGCGACATGACCGGTGAGACGATCGACGCACGGACCGTGGCGTAGCTTCGTCAACCTCTCGACGGCCGAGGGCGAAGGGAGACCAGGGGGCTCGTCGGCAGTGGCAGGCAGAGGACCCGCGCCGGTCACCCCTTCGATGGACGATTCGTGCAGTGGGAGGGCTTTGGGAGAAGTGCGTGCTATCCCCTATACTGCGCCCACGGACTGGTCGTCGCACCGTGAGGACCGTTCCACGCCGACATTCAATTTCCCGCTCCCATTTCACGTGCCATGCTCCACCGCCGCCTCCTGTGCGCCCTCGCTTCTCTTCTCGTCGTCGGCCTCATTGGCTGTGGGGCGCCGCCCGAGGAGGCCGACACCTCTGCGATTGATGGGGTGGGGGAGCCGGCTTGGGTGCAGGACGCCACCGTCTACGAGGTCTTCGTCCCCGATGCGTCCGAGGAAGGCACCTTTCGGGGCCTCATCAACCGCCTCGACGAAGTCCAGCAGATGGGCATCAACACGCTGTGGCTCATGCCCATCCATCCGATCGGGAAGAAGCGACGGAAGAGCGACATCGGGGCGCTCGGGTCGCCCTACTCGATTCGGGACTACTACGCCGTCAATCCGGACTATGGGACCAAGGATGACTTCCGGGCGCTCGTCGATTCGGTGCACGCCCGCGACATGCACATTATCATCGACCTTGTGGCGAACCATACGGCCTGGGACCATCCATGGCTGGAGGAGCACCCGGACATGTACAGCGACGGCCCGATCAATGGGTTCACGGTGCCGATCCTGAATGGAGACACGACCGACTGGACGGACGTCGTGGAGCTGGACTTCGACAGCCCGCGGACGCGGCAGGAGATGATCGATGTCATGCAGTATTGGGTGCGCGAATTCAATATCGACGGGTACCGCTGCGACGTGGCCCACGCGGTGCCGCTCGATTTCTGGGAGAACGCGATCGACTCGGTGGAAGCCCACAAGGAAGTATTGATGCTGGCCGAGGCGGCCGAGCCGGAGATGCACGAGGTGGGCTTCGACCAGACCTACGCCTGGCCCTTCTACGGGACCCTGAAGCGAGTGTGGGAGGAGGACGCGCCGGTCCGCACCCTCGCCACGCAGGTCGACACCACGCTCGCCAACCTGCCGGGGGCTGCCAAACGGCTCCGCTTTACCACCAACCACGACGAGACGATGTGGGACGCCCCGCCCCCGGCACTCTTTGATGGCATGGAGGGATCGAAGGCGGCCTTTGTGCTGGCCACGAGCATGCCGGGCGCGCCGCTCGTCTACAACGGGCAGGAGTTGGGCGTGGCGGACTCGGTCTCGTTCTTTGCCCGGACGCCGTACGGCTGGACCCAGCAGCCCGAGATCCGGCACTTCCACCGCGAGTACCTGAATCTGTACCGCGACAGCCCGGCGCTGCGGGAGGGATCGCTAGACGTCCACACGCCGGACGCCGAGGACGTGCTCGTCTACGAGCGGGCGACGGAGGAGGAGACCCTGCTGGCGGCCGTCAACGTCCGCGACACGTCCAAGACCGTCTCCGTCCCGGACGCATACGCCGGCGCGTCCCTCACCGACGCTCTGTCGGGGAAGAGCGTGGAAGGAGAGACGTTGTCGCTCGGCGCGTATGGGTACCGCCTCCTGCGGGTAAGCGAGTAGCACGGGGGAATGGGGGAGGGGCGGGATTCGGGCCGAGAGGGTCCAGGTGCGCATCCCTGATTTCGATTGCCACGGTTCATCTACTCGCCGTCCGCAGCGCTCATGGCGCCCGACGACGCTGAGGGGTCCTCCGACCGTGCGGACGCGTCGTCGGTCCCCTCGCTGCTTGCCGATCTCGACCTGTGGCTGCTCTTCGCCGTCACGCTGGTAGGGGTGGGCAACGTCTCCAGCGTGTCGCCCGCCTTTCCGCAGGTGGTGGAGGTGTTCGGCATCTCGCGGGTGCAGGTGGGCTGGGTTGTTACGGCCTACTCGCTGCCGGGCATCCTGAGCGCCCCGCTCGTGGGAATGGGGGCCGATCGGCTCGGGCGGAAGCGGGTGCTGGTGCCCACGCTTTTTGTCTTTGGCCTGGCCGGCGGCGCGTGTGCGCTGGCCCGCTCTTT
>CAZRPQ010000238.1:0-4691 GCA_964601725.1 uncultured Salinivenus sp.
ACGCCCCTCCGGAGGGGGCCGATCCTTCGGAGCGCCGCATGCACCACTACCTGAACTACAACTGGGACCGTCAGGCGCACGTCCACGAGACGTACACCCCCTCCGACGCTCTCCGGGCCGCCGTCGAGAAGATCGACGAGCCGCAGCTCTGGATGGTGATCACCGAGCCGTGGTGTGGAGATTCAGCGTTTCTCTTGCCCGTGATCGCGGAGGCGGCGGTCCTGACCGAGAAGGTGACCCTCCGAATTCTGCCCCGGGACGACAACCTGGACATCATGGACCAGTACCTGACCGGCGGCAGTCGGAGCATCCCGAAGCTCGTGGGGTTTTCCGAGGACGGGGACGAGCTCTTCACCTGGGGGCCCCGTCCCGAGGGGGCCCGTCAGAAATTTGCGGCCCTGCAGGAGCAGTACGACGACAAGACGGAGCTCATCGCCGACCTGCTTGAGTACTACGAGGACGGCGCCTGGCGCGAGGCCGACGAGGAACTGGCAGAGACGATTCGGTCTACGGTCGCCACCCCCGCGCAGGCCGTCAACGACTGATTCCGACTCCAGCCGAACGGAAGAAGACGAGCGTCAGGCCTGCGGAGGGACAGGCTCGCGGTCGTAAACCTCGAACACGGTCCGCTCGTCGGGCAGCACGGCGGCGGCCACGATTTCCTGCTCCGGGTCGTACTCCCGAACCAGTTCATGCAGCTTTGAAAAGGCGCCCTCCTCGGCGGCCGATTCGTCGTTAAAGGTCAAGTATTTTAGAGGAGTTCGCTCATTCGTGTCGGCAGAGGGCTGGACCGTAAAGACAACGGCCCCCCGCCCGCGTTGCTCGTACTGCCGCCACGCGTGGCGGGCCGCCGTCTCCCAGTGGGTGTCGACCAGTTGATTGAGCAGCGTGCCAGGATCGGGGGCAGACATACAAAGCAGGGCTCGGAAAAGCAGAAACGCTCTGACAACAACGAGCGCCCTGCCCGGTGCGTTCGTATCAGTCTTCGGTCGCCCTTCAATGCTGTGAGTTGACCGGAGGACTTGGGGTCTCAAGGGGCGACGACCGCGGACGGCAGACCGCTGATAAGCTCCGAGAACCGGCGGTCCGCGGTCCGCCGTCTCCTCGAGAAAGACACAGTCCTGAGATTCCAACTCACAGACTCGAAGTACTCCCCAATCTTCCCCCTTCTTGATTCCGTTATTGCAAAACAATCCCCGCCGCTTTGGACCTTCAGGGAGAAGGGGAGAGCGCGCTCAGTCGAGAGGGGGCACTTTTTCCTTCCAGGAGTGCAGGGGAGTCAGCGGTGCCACGTCTGATTTGACCGGTTGAGGTCCGGGAAGTGCTCCTCGGGGTCAAGCTCGACCCGGACAATTCGGGGGGCTCGAGGCACCGTGATCGTGTGGCGGGCCGCCCCTTCCAGCCACACCTCTACGGGGATCGTCCGTCGATCGATGCCGCCATCACTGCGGGCAATCGCCACGCGAGCCGGCATCGGCGCCCGCCCCCGATTGGCCACGGTGATGGCGGTCGAATCGCCAGCGGGACGGACTGAAGCGATCGCCTGGTCCAGCGTCCACGTCGTGTGGAACCAGGCGTGCCAGAACCAGGACAGGTCGCGGTCCGTGACGTCCGCCACGGTGTTGAAGAAGTCGTACGGCTGCGGGTGCTTTCCCCACCACCGATCGATAAAGGCGCGGTAGGCCCGCCGGAAGGACGCTTCGCCGAGCAGGCCGCGGAGCGCTTTCAGAACCTGCGCGCCCTTGTCGTAGGGCAGGTCGAAGTATACGCTGGGCGGGATGCGGTCGCCGTGGCGGGTCAGCGGCACCTCCTCGCCTCCCCGTGCAACGGACAGGTACGTCCGGCGCTGGCCCCGCTCCGAATCGCTGGCCCGGCCGGACGGGCGCGGCTCCGGCCCGTGGGTCGTCCGCATGCCCTGCGCCGTATTGAACTGCGTGAGGCCCTCGTCCATCCACACGTGCCGCTTCTCATTGGTCCCCACCTCCATGGGCACCCACATGTGGCCCACCTCGTGCATGAGATCCCCGGCCAGCTTGGTCGGCGTTGCCCACGGCTGCATGATCGTAACCATCGGGTACTCCATGCCGCCGCCCCGCAGCACGCCCTCCATCGCGGTCATGGACGGGTACGGGTACGGCTGCTGCAGGGATCGGGAGAGGACCTCCACCGCGTTGCGTGTAAACTGTGCGCCGCGAGGCCAGGCGGCGGCCGCCTCGGTCGGGCGGTAGAAGTTGTGGACCATTACGGTGTCGGTGGCCACGCCGGGACCAGGATTTGAGGAAGCCTCCCGAACCGTGCCGTCGCCCGGAAAGCGATCGGCGGGCGGGGGCACGAGGGCGCGGGTGGCGTTCCACAGGTACCGGTCGCTCGTGCCCCACGCAAAGTCGCGAACGCTTCGGGCTCGAAAGTGCCAGGTGGCCGTAGGACCATCGGCCTGGGTGGCAGCCCCGGTGCCTCGCTCTTCCTTCTCCACGATCGGAACGACCTCGCCGGTCCGGCGCGCCCGACGGAGGCGTCGCTGCGAGCGCGCCGACAGGACCGCCTCGGGGTTCTGGAGCTGTCCAGTGGCGCCCACGAGCCAGTGGGGGGGCACCGTGAGGCGCACGTCGTAATCGGCCTGTCCCATGTAAAATTCAGCCTGACCCGTGTACGGCTCGGCGACCCACCCGTGCACATCGTCGTACACCGCGACCTGCGGGTACCAGTAGCCCATGAAGTAGACGCCCTCATCGCGGCCCTCCTTGCCGTCGGCGGGGGCGGGCGGCACCTTGTGCGACCAATCGATCGAGAGGACGACGCTATCCCCGGGCACGAGGGGTTTGGGCAGCCGGAGCTGGGCTACCGTGCCGTCCACGGTATAGCCGGCCACCGAGTCCGGCGCCGAGCGGAGCAGTGGTGTGCCGCTTGCCGCCACGCGCTGGAGGGTGACGCCGCCGGTCACGGGCACCGATTCCTGGCGGGCCACGTCGGCCCGGTAGAGGTTCTGCCGGAGGTGCACCGCCACGCGCCGCAGCGTGTCCGGCGATCGGTTTAGGTACGTTATGCGTTCGTGGCCGACGAGGCGATGGGTGGCCGGGTCGAGACGCGCCTCGATGTCGTATCGGGCGTACTGCTGCCAGTAATCAGGACCAGGGTGCCCGGTGCGGGTCCGGGTCCCCGTACGAACGGCCCGGGTAAACGCAGGCGACTCATAAATGGCCTGCTGACCCGCGGGCGTGCCAGAGAGCGTCGGCGCTGGCAGCGTTTGGGCCCCGGCGGGCCGGACGGCACCGGCAAGTACCAGGAGGCCAACCAGCAGCACGACGGCCCTTTCGCCCGGGATTCGTACGGTGGAAAGGTCCCTCGGGAGCGGGGTTGGGAGTCGGGTCGCCATGGAACTGGGAACTGGGGAAGCAGAGCGGGATGGACGAGAGGACTCTCTGTGCGTCAAAGTCTGTGCGTCAAGGAAGGGGACCCTCGACGCCCTAACGGCCCAGGCGGACGGCGAGCCGCTGGAGGCAGGTAGGATGAGGCTTTGAGCAGGCCCTCCTTGCTCTGTCGCCGGACGAGGCCCCCCGAAGTGCTGGGTTTCGGAACGGAGAAGGGCATTACTTCGCCTGCGACGCCATGTCCTCCTCGGCCTCGCTGTAATACTCGTAAACCGTTTCGGCCTTCGCCGGGCCCACCACCTCTGCCATCTCGTCCTCTTCGGCCTCTTTCACCTTGGCGACCGACCCGAAGTGACCCAGGAGCTTTTCGGCGGTCTTCTCCCCGATGCCGTGGATGTCGAGGAGCTCGGACTGCAGGGTCTTCTTCTTGCGCCGCTTGCGCTGGTAGGTGACGGCAAACCGGTGGGCCTCGTCGCGCACCTTCTGGAGTAGCTGAAGAGCCGGGCTGTCCTTCGCGATGAAGACGGGATCGGAGTCGCCCGGCCGGTAGACCTCCTCCAGCCGCTTGGCGAGGCCAATCACCGGAAGCCGATCGTACGCGCCCACCTCCTTCAGCATTTCTACGGCACTGGAGAGCTGGCCCTTGCCGCCGTCGATGACCACGAGGTCCGGCCACGGGCCGTCCTCCTCGACCATGCGACGGTAGCGGCGCCGCACCACCTCGCGCATGGCCTGGTAGTCGTCGGGCGTGCCCTCCTCGGTCGAGCGGATCTTGTAGGTGCGGTAGTCGCTCTTGCGGGGGGTGGCGTCGGTAAAGACCACGCAGGAGGCGACCGTCTCCTTGCCGCCGTGGTGCGACACGTCGATGCCGTCGACGCGGCGGGGCGTCTCGTCCATCCCCAGCGCGTCGCCGAGGGCCTTCACGCTCTCGGGAATGCGGTTGCGTTCCCGTTTCATCTGCTGCGTCTTCCACTCGCCCACCTGCAGCTTGGCGTTGGAGGCCGCCATGCGGACGAGGCTGGCCTTCTCCCCTCGCTGGGGCACTTTGATCGGCACCTTCTGGCCCTGCCTCTGGCGCAGGAGTTCCTCCAGGGCGTGGGTATCCTGAGCCGGATGGTCGTCCGGGTCGTGCGAGAGCAAGACCTCCTCGGGGTAGAAATTCGCGTCGGCGTAGTAGTTTTCCGCAAGGGAGAGCACGAGCTCCTCGTCCGTGCGGCCCTCGATGCGGCGCAGAAACGTGTGCCGCTTGCCGATCATCTTCCCCTCGCGCACCTGAAAGAGGACGCCACAGGCAATGTCCTCGTCGCGGTCTGCGTGCAGGGC
>CAZRPQ010000239.1:0-4678 GCA_964601725.1 uncultured Salinivenus sp.
CCTTGAGATGGGCCGGTGGAGACGGTGAGAACTACCACATCAACTCCTCGGGTTCCATCGCTGCTGTTCGGAATACACACGCTTCCATTCCTGGGGGTGGATCGATCTTCCAAGCCGACGCAAAGATAATGGCTGGCGGGGCTGACGTCGATCTGTGGGGTGGATTTGCCACACAGAGTGATCCCGACCGGTCCGGTGCGTTTGGTGGTCTCGGAATAAAGTTCGATGTCAGTGATTCCTTCTACTTGGCCGGTCGTTTCACGGCGGTAAATGACCAGACTGATTACGAAAACGACCTTGACACCTCTACCCTGACTCGCATCCAGGCAGGCATTGGAGTTCAGCTCTATGATAATGCCCTCTTCAAGATTGAAGGCGTTACTCAGAGTGAGGGAGATTCTGGCAGTGTCGCCGACGCTTCCGCACCGGGAGAAGGCTTCACCGGCGTTGTCACGGAGCTGTCCTTTAACTTCTAGAATGAGTGGCATTTCCGGGACGAGCACTGCTCCCTTTGGCCTGGGGCCGCTCCACGATTGGGGGTGGCCCCAGCGCCATTTTTCGCCCCCCCTGCCGACTACCTCGCAGACAGGTGTGTACCATCCGCCGCAGTTTTCGGGCACAACTTGTAGTTTTCGAACGAAGACCTTCGAGACCAGTCCCGCCTGAGTAGGGTTGTACGCGCCGGTCGGCGCATCACATTCACGATTCCCCTCCATATCCTTTCTTCTGGTCTGGTTTTTCCATTGCTACCATCCGTCATCGGCCCGGCTCCTCCACCCGGGATCTCTCTTCCCACCTGCATACGATCGTTTTGACCGAGCCACTCCCAGGGCTCGCTCACGTTGCTGGCCCCATTGCATCACTGAATTTCACCCGCCGCCGGCGTTCACGGTCCTCCGGCAGTATCCCTCGGTCGTTTCAGACCGGGGCGACACGTGAGTCGCAACGTGAGTTCGATTGACCGTTCTCTTCGTTGCTCTCAATCTTTCCTGTATCTATGAATCGTAAAAAGGGCATCCAGACATTGGAAGCTCGCCAACAACCGTGGGATGTCGTGATCATCGGCGGGGGAGCTACGGGGCTCGGGTGTGCCGTGGAAGCGGCCGCTCGCGGCTACGACACGCTCCTCCTTGAGATGCACGATTTTGCCAAGGCCACCTCGAGCCGCTCCACGAAGCTCGTGCACGGGGGCGTTCGCTACCTCGAGCAGGGCAACGTTTCGCTCGTGCTCGAAGCCCTTGAGGAGCGGGAGCGGCTTCAAGACAACGCCCCGCACCTCGTCCGGAATCTTCCGTTCGTGGTGCCGAGCTACAAGTGGTGGGAAGCGCCCTACTACGGCATTGGCATGAAGGTGTACGACCTGCTCGCGGGAAGCCAAAACTTTGGCCGCTCGCAGTACCTGAACCGCGAGAAGACAGTCGAGCGACTCCCTACTGTGGAGCAGGACGGCCTCAAGGGTGGAATTCTTTATTTCGACGGCCAGTTCGACGACACCCGGCTGGCGGTGAACATGGCCCAGACGGCCGTGGAGGAGGGCGGCGTGGCCCTCAACTACATGAAAGTGACGGACCTTACGAAGACCAATGGCACCGTGGACGGGGTGCAAGCACAGTGCCAGGAGACCGGTGCCGCGTTCGAAATCGGGGCCCGGTCGGTGATCAACGCCACCGGCATCTTTACGGACACGATCCGTCAGATGGACGACCCGACGGCGTCGACGACCCTGCGGCCCAGCCGCGGCACCCACATCGTGCTGGACAAGTCGTTTTTGCCGGGCGACAGTGCCATCATGATCCCCAAAACGGACGACGGACGGGTGCTCTTTGCCATTCCCTGGCACGACCGCGTGGTGGTGGGGACTACGGAGGCCGAGGTGGAAGACGTGAGCCTGGAACCGACGCCCGGGACCGACGAGCTCAACTTTCTGCTCACCCACGCTCAACGGTACCTCGCCAAAGATCCCGGCCCGGAGGACGTGCTGAGCATCTACGCCGGCATCCGCCCCCTGGTGGCCCCGCCGGGAAGCAACGGCGACACTTCGGACATCTCCCGGGAGCATCAACTCAACATCTCCGACAGTGGTCTCGTCACGATCTCTGGCGGCAAGTGGACCACCTACCGAAAAATGGCGGAGGACACCATCGACGAGGCCGCCCTCGACGCCGCCCTCGAACAACGGCCCTCGCCCACCGACACGTTGCACCTGCACGGCTGGCACGAGGACCCGGGGCAGTTCGGCGACCTTTCCCTGTACGGTGCCGACGCTCCTCATCTTGAAGCGTTGATGGAGGAGCATCCCGAGCTGGGCGACCCCCTCGACGAGCGCCTCCCCATTTGTGGGGCGCAGGTGGTGTGGGCCGCGCGCCACGAGATGGCGCGGACCGTCGAGGACGTTCTCGCCCGCCGTACGCGATGCCTGCTGCTGGACGCGGAGGCAAGCATTGAGGTGGCCCCGAGGGTGGCCGAGCTGATGGCAGAGGAGCGAGACCTCCCCGCCTCCTGGGCCGAGAGCCAGGTGCAGGCCTACAAAGACGTGGCCGCCAACTATCTGATGCCCTCCTCCATCACGTAGTAGAAGCGCCGGTCCAACTCGCAGGTCATCGCTCCCCCGCGGAATCCCCGGCACACGTGCGAACGCAGGGGCTTCATCGAAGCAGTCGTTGCCCCCTACGCCCCTCTCGCCCGCAGCGATCCCATCGTAGCAACGGCGGCCCGTCCGCACCGTTTTCTTCAAGGGCCGAATTTCGGGGCTCCCGCTCTCCCCTTCCCCCTCGCCCCGGAACAACCCTGACGTGTTCTGCACGTAAGGGGTGTCAACACATTCCCTCATGGCCTCTGCTTCGTTCGGCAGCGATGCGATACGTTGCGGTTCTCTTTTCTCTTTGTCTGATGACGGGCTGCGCGACCCTAATTCATGGATCCGACCAAGAGGTTCAGATCACCTCTGATCCATCAACGGCTCAGGTGGAGGTCAACGGCCGCCCCATTGGCGAGACGCCCACGTCTGCGACTCTAGAACGGAATCGATCGTACACAGTCAAGATCTACCGGGAGGGCTTTGAGACCCACACGACCACCCTGCGCCGGGGATGGAGCCTCTGGACGAGCGCCAATCTTTTCAACTTTCTCCTCCCGGGCCTGCTCATCGACGCCTCAACAGGCGCCTTTTACTCCCTGCAACCGGGAGAGATCAGTGCTGACCTCGACAGTGTACGCTCCAGTGCCGACACCACTGCACTGGGCCCCCGCATGGACCGCCCCGGCGAGGGGCCTGCCCGCCTCCCGGGGAGTGAGGACGGGTCCTAACAGGCCCAGACGATGTCTTCTGGATCGACCCCCGGTCGGATCGGTCCCTGAGTTATAGTCACCAGCTCCTCAAACACCGGGGAGGAGATCGAAGAGAAGCGAGCCCTTTCCCCAGAGGCCGGCGCCGAGGAGGTCTGGGTCGTGGGGGGCGGACAACCAGATCCGGTTCTTCGGCGAAGACGAACTGGAGCACTCCCACCTTGCGCCGGAGTGTCCGACTGAGGGGTAGAGGCCGAGCGGACACGGCGCTGAGCAGAGGGCCTCCTGACTACGATCGGGGCCGGGCCGCGGCGAAGAGCAGAAGCCCCGCCGCCACGGACACGTTGAGCGATTCGACCGGCCCTCGCAGCGGAATGGCCACTCGCTCGTCGCAGGCCTCTGCCACGTCCGGCGCCAGCCCCTCCCCCTCGCTCCCCAGCACGACCGCCACGGGTCGATCCCAGTCGGCGTCCCACAGGGGAGTTTCGGCGGTGCCCTCGGCGCCGTAGACGAAGTATCCCCGCTCCTTGAGTTGCGTGAGGACCCGCGGGAGGTCGTCGCTCCGGGCAATGGGGATGCGGGGGGCGGTGCCCGCGCTCGCCTTAATGGCGGCGGCGTTGAGCGGGGCCATCTCCCGGGTCGGCACGATCACACCGTCGGTCCCCGACGCCACGGCACTCCGCAGGATGGCCCCGAAGTTTCGGGGGTCCGTCACCCGATCGATGACGAGCAGGAGCGGCTTTTGGGTCTGGACCGCGTCCCAGGTCGGGGCGATGTCGGACAGCATCTCGTCCGCCTCCCGGTAGCGAATCGGGGCCGTAATCGCCACCACCCCCTGATGGACCGCCCCGTCGGCCTCGTGGCGGAGACGGGCGGCGGGCACGTACTGAACAGGCGTCCCCCGCTCGTCGGCGATGGCCCGGATGGCCCCAATCCGGCTGCCACTGACGTCCTGCTTGAGCATCACCTTCTCGATGCCGAGGTCGTCTCGCTTAAGGGCTTCGAGGACAGCCTGGCGGCCGATGAGGGTGGAGGTGTCGGTGTGCTCCATTGGCGATGTATTTACTGAGCTGTGCAAAAACCCTTAAAGAAAACGCCGCTACGTGTGGGCGTTTGGGAGTGTGGCAGAAAAACGCCCACACGCCCATACTCTCACACTCAACACTCACGGACAGATCGCTGGATGATGGGTTGCGAAGCTGTTTGGCGGACTGTCTATGGCCACCCCGGCGAGTACTCGGTCGCTACGCTCCCAGCGCTGCGACTTCGCGGATCTTGTGCAGAACGGGTTCTGCACTCGTACTCGACAGCCGTCGGTACTCGTTTGGGCCCCGTTCGTGCACGTCGCCCGCTGTGTCTCGGCTGAATATCCATCCACCAAACAGCTTCTGCG
>CAZRPQ010000240.1:0-1831 GCA_964601725.1 uncultured Salinivenus sp.
TGCGCCTGCGAGCCGCCGGGCAGACCAAAACCCGCCGCCTAACGGTGGTGCGGTAATCCTTCCTGAGCGGTCACTTCCATTGCGACGGATGCGCGAAGTGCGGCGCGTCCCGGGCTCGCTTCTCTTCTTTTCGAATCACATTCTCTTCCCGTCATGAGCTCTGTTCCCCCTCTGAAGACTCGCGTACGTTCGATTCTCCTCGCCGGCCTTGCCTCCGGGCTCCTGCTCGCAGGCTGTGACATCGTCGGAGGATCCGGCGGAGGCGATGGAACCGTCGAGGTCAATTCCGCCATCCAAAGCGACCGGACGTGGACGCCGGACGAGAGCTACCTCGTCACCTCGGACCTGTGTGTGGCAAACAGCGCGACCCTCACCATCGAGGCGGGTACCCAGATCGAGTTCGAGGCCGACACCGGCCTCCGCGTCTGCAGCGACGACGCGGCGCTCATTGCGACCGGCGCGGCCGACAATCCGGTCCGACTGACCGGGACGCAATCGGAGCCGGACGGCTGGTGGAAGGGCATCTTCATCAACTCCAGCAACTCGCAGAATGAACTCCGCCACGTGGAGATCGAGAACGCCGGGAGCAACAACTTCCCGGGCACCGGAGGCACCGCGGCCGCCGTAGCGCTCATCGGAGAGGCCCAGCTCACCCTCACCGACGCCACGATCACGGGCAGCGGGGGGTATGGGATGTACGTCAAGAAAAGCGGGGGCTCTGTGGATTTCGCCAACAACACCTTCAGCGGCAATCAGGAGGCGCCGGTGTCGATTCCGTTTCCGCTGATCGGCATCGTGGACAGCGGGTCCCGATTCGACGGGGACACATTTGTCTACGTCCGTCCGGGCTTCGGCAATAATCTGAAGCGCGACGCGACGGTGGATGCGCTCGCCGACGACGTTTCCTACCGCATCGACGGGGAGGCAAAGGTCCAGGACGGGGCCACGCTCACGATCAGCGCAGGCGTCGAGATGACGTTCACGGCGAACGCCGGCCTGAAAGCGACGGACAACAACGCCAGCACGGCGATCGCCGCCGAGGGCAGTGCGAACAACCGCATCCGGATGACTGCCACGCCGGGCAACGAGGAGCCGGGCTGGTGGAAGGGTGTCGGAATTCGGTCGGCCAATTCGAATAATACGCTCGAGTACGTGATCGTCCGGCACGCCGGGAGCGAACAGTTCGGGGGTGCCATCGGCGCGGCGGCCAACGTGGGGCTCGACGGCGACGCCGCGCTGACACTCACCAATGCCGAGCTCACAGACGGCGCCAGTCACGGCGTCCATTGCGGCGGGGGCGAAGCAACGCTCGACGCCTCCGGAAACACCTTTCAGAACATCGCGGGCGAGAACGTCCATGGTTGCTCGCAATGAGCGCTCCCGGTGGTCCGCCTTCCTCCCAGTTTCCCCGCAAAGGAGCGTCATTCCCGTAGCGACTCGTCTCCGCTTCCTTCCCAACACCTGAACCCCAACCCTCTCACACGCCCAGTCGCCCACCCCCCTCACCACCGCCGAGAACGGCAACGGCGACCTGCGGCTCGAGCTCAACCACAACGGGAGCCTCTACCTGCCGGGCGTCTTCAATCCAACGGCACCGAACGACTCGATCCCGGCCGAAGGAGCGGGCACCCGACTGCTGTGGTACCCGGCCAAGGCCGCCGTCCGGGCCGGACGGGTCGGCGTCTTCTCGGGCACGGGCGACGTGTGGGACGCCGACAACATCGGCGAGTACTCCGTCGCGTTCGGTCGGGACACGAAGGCCAACGAGGCGGCCGCCACGGCGATGGGCGATCACACGACCGCGAGCGGTACCCACGCCACGGCGATGGGG
>CAZRPQ010000240.1:1931-4676 GCA_964601725.1 uncultured Salinivenus sp.
CCACGGCGATGGGCTCCGCGACGACCGCCAGCGGCCCCAGGGCCACGGCGATGGGCGACGGGACAACTGCTAGCGACTTTTCTGCCGTGGCGATGGGCGGCTTAACGACGGCCAGCGGCATCCGCGCCACGGCGATGGGGCTCCGTACGACCGCCGCCACCGACCACTCCCTCTCGACTGGCCAGTGCAACGACAATAACCTTGCTCCCGGCAATTCCCTCTTCGTCGTTGGGAATGGCAATATCTCACCCGGTGGCGCTTGCAGTTCCCGCTCCAACGCGCTGGTGCTCGAACGGAGCGGCGACCTCAGCATCGGAGGCGTCTTCGAGGCGGGGCCGACCGGCAACACCTTCGCCGGCCACTTCCAGGGGGACAAAAACGGGACCGCCATCGGCAACCCGAGCGCCCACGTCGCGCTGGTCGAAAACACAAATACCGGCTCCGAGGCCGACGGCCTCGCCATCCAGGCCGACCCAAACAGCAATCCCCCCACCGGCGTCAACTACCTGAGCTTCTACGACGGGGACGACACCGACGTCGGAGGCATCGAAGGCAACGGCTCCGGCGGCGTCAACCTCAACACCAGCGGCGCGGACTACGCCGAGGAGCTGCCGGTGGCCACGGGCGCCTCGGTGCCGGAGCCGAAGGCGCTGGTCGGCGTGCGGGGCTGGTCCTGCTCGATTTTTAGGGCGCCGAGGTCCCACATCGTGCTGGCAATATTTTGGTGGTCGTCCTCATAGCTTGCGCGGAAAATGTCTAGGGCGGCGCGGTACAGCGAGTCGGCCTTCTGGTAGCGGCCCTGCGCGCGGTATACGTCGCCAAGTCCCCCAAGCTCTGTTGCGTACCTGGGATGATTCGTCCCCCGGAGCGTGCGGTTTAGGCGCAGGGTCTTCCGGTACAGCGAATCGGCTGCTTCAAGCCGTCCCTGCTTGAAAACCCCCACAGCAAGGTTCCCCAGAGTGGATGCGAATTCCGGGTGCTTGGGACCGAAGAGTTTCTTTTGCATCCCGAGGGCTTTTCGGTTGACCGAGTCCGCCGCTTGGAGTTTGCCCTGTTTCTGGAGGACGAGAGCGAGGTTATTCAGATTGAACGCGACACCGGGATGAGGACCGTCTACCAGCTCCTGGATCATTTCCAGAGATCGGCGCTGAGCGGTCTCGGCGCGGTCGTACTTATTCTGATCGCGAAGCACGGCGGCCAGGTTGTAAAGCCCCTCGGCAAGCTCCATCGACGGGGTGCCGTGGTGGGAGCGCTGGATCGAGACGGCACTCCGGATGGCCGTTTCGGCCTCTGTGTACCGGCCCCGTTGCCGAAGCACGTAGGTCCGGTCCATGAGGGCCGCCGCCACGCTTGGGTCCTTCGATCCGTTCAGGCGGCGACGAATCTCGGCCACCCGGCGCAGGAGGGAGTCGGCCGTTGCGTACCGGCCCCGATCACGCAGAAAAAGCGCGAGCTCGTTCATGCTCTTGGCCACTTCGGGGTGCGTGTCCCCGTAAACTTCTCGTCGCTGGTCCAGGGACTGGCGCAGGAGGTTTCGGGCATCCTCGTAAAGGGCCAGCTTCCGATGGGTGCGGCCCAAAACGTACATCATCTGCGCCTGCACGGCGGGCTGGTCGTCCAGCTCGCCGAGCCGCTCCCGGCCCTCCCGCATAAGTTCGCGGGCCGTCACTGTGTCGCCCTGCGCCTCGGCGGGCATGGCGGCCCCGAACAGGTTGGTGAGAAATCCCGAGACGCGCTCGGCCTTCTGCGCCTCTCGCTCGGCCTGGTTTCGCTGCCACACCAGCAGGGTCCCCGCCACGGCGATCACAATCAGGAACGTTGCCGCGACCCCCAGGCCCCACCGGTTGCGCGCTAAAAACTTTCGGGTCCGGTAGCCGAGCGTCGCCGGCCGCGCCTCCACCGGCTGCCCGGCCCGGTGCCGACGCAGGTCCGCCGCCAGCGCCTCGACCGACGCGTACCGGCGCTCCGGCTCCTTGCGCAGGGCCTTTCCAACGATCACATCCAGGTCGCCGCGAAGCTGTTCGGGGGCGACCCCCTCGCCCCGCGTCCGGTCGGACGGCGGGGGCGGGTCCGTCTCGACGACGATGCGCTCGAGTGCAGTGGGGCTTTTGTCGTTTAGGTCGAAGGGCCGCGCCCCGGCCAACAGCTCGTAGGCGAGCACCCCGATCTGGTAGGTGTCCGTTGCCGTCGTCACCTCCGCGTTCGTGACCTGTTCGGGCACCGCGTAGGCGGGGGTCATGAGGGGACCTCCCGTTCGCGTCTCCGGCCGGGTCACGGGGAGGGAGTCGTCCAGCAGCTTCGCGATGCCGAAGTCGAGCAGCTTGACGGTGGGGCCCGCCTCGGTCTCGGTCACCAGCACGTTCGAGGGCTTCAGGTCGCGGTGGACCACCAGGCGGCGATGGGCCGCCTGGACGGCCTCCGTCACCTGCTCCAGGAGGTCAAGTCGCGCCTCAAGGTCCAGGTCGTGGGCCGCCGCGTACTTGGTGATCGGCCGTCCGTCCACATGCTCCATCACCAGGTACGGGCGTCCGCCCCCGGTGACGCCGCCGTCGATGAACTGGGCGATGTTTGGATGGTCGAGGCTCGCCAGCACCTGTCGCTCGGCCCGGAAGCGCTGCTCGGCGTCGGCGGCGTGGAGGCGGCGCTGCAGGACCTTGACGGCCACGGTCTGCTCGACGTCGGCGTCGGCGCGCTCGGCCCGGTAGACGACCCCCATGCCCCCGAGACCCCGATCTCTTCCAGCAG
>CAZRPQ010000241.1:0-4671 GCA_964601725.1 uncultured Salinivenus sp.
AGGCCCTCTGCCTCGCCGTGCTCGCCCACGAGACGGTCAACGGCGTGCCCACGAACCTGCCGTCGGCGACCGGTGCGTCGAGCCGCACACTTCTTGGCTCCCTCAGCGTGCCGGGCTCGTGAGGGGGCCGATCTTCAGAGCGGTTCCACGGTTGCGGGGCGCACCACAGAGCGCCTCCAGGCTGCCGTATGGGCTCCTGTCTCCCTCCGTATCAGGGGGCGCCCAGGATCAGTCGGTCAGGCTCAGCACGTCTCGGGCCGCATCGGCCTGATCGGCGGGCACTTTTACGCGCACGCCCCCCTCCGTGGCGTCGAACATGGGGGCGAGGCCGGACTGGGTCGTGTTCGCGAGCATGCAGGGGATGCCTGCGTCCTCAAGCTGCGTCTTGGCGAGCTGGGCGTCGCCCCGCGAGTCGTAGCGGGCGACGGTGACGAGGCGGTCGTCCTCGGGCACGGGGGAAAGGGGGAATGGGGGAGAGGGAGGGGGCACCGGAGTCCTAATCCACCAGCCACGCCTCCGCCAGCGCGTCGGGGTCGGGGGTTTCGCCGGAGGCGGTGAGGCTGCGGGCCACGTACTTGCCGATCAGATCGAACTCCAGGTTCACCGCCGCGCCCTCCGTCCACGTCTCCGCCACGTTGGTTACCTCGTGGGTGTGCGGAATGATGGCGACGGTGAGGGTGTCGTCGTCGAGGCGGGCCACGGTGAGGCTGATGCCGTCGATGGCGATGGAGCCGACGGGGATGAGGTAGGCGGCGTAATCCGGGTCGAACTGAATCGTGTAGAGCCAGTCCGTTTCCTCCCGCTCCACGGCCGCGACGGTGCCGGTGGCGTCCACATGGCCCTGCACGAAGTGCCCATCGAGGCGGTCGCCGGCCTGCAGCGCGCGCTCCAGGTTCACGGGCGCGCCTGTCGCGAGATCGCTGAAGGTCGTTTTGCGGAGCGTCTCCTCGATGCTGTCCACGGCAAAGGTGGAAGCGTCGGGGTCCACGTCGACGACGGTCTGGCACGCGCCGTCGATCGAGACGCTCTGGTCGACCTGCAAGTCGGGCGCCATGTCGGCCTCAATGGTGAGCCGCTTGCCCGCCTGGTCGCTGCCGAGGGGGTCGATCTGGGTGACGGTGCCGATTTCTTCGATGATACCTGTAAACACGGATGGAGGGGTGGAAGTCGGGAGGTATGGGAGGGGAGTATGGAGGCACGGACGCGTGGAGGCATGGGTGTTCTGCCTTCAGGACTCCACGCCTCCAGAGCATCCAGATTAATCAATCGGTGGTCGGGACTTCGACGTCCGCCTGAAGCGATTGCCAGCGATTCTGGATTCGGTCGAGGCGAGCCTGGAGCGTTTCGAAGCGGGAGAAGGCGTCCTCGCCGAGCTCCTGATCCGCGGAGCCGGTCATCCATGCGAGGTAGCCCAGCTGGTCGATGAGCATGGGCGGTTGGTAGCTTCCTTCCTCGGAGGTGACGAGCTCGCCGTGCAGGTCGTCGAGCCGGTCGAGCAGCGGCTCGGCCTCGCTCTCCGGCATCTCCCCGGTGTCGTGGGCGTCTTCGACCCTGGTCCGCATCGAGTCAATGGCCTGGGCCGTCGCCTTGGCCTCTTCGATGACCTCCTGAAGCCGACGGTTGAAGAACGCCTGCTCTTCGAGATCGCTCCGGGTGGTCCCTGTGTTTTGCAGCCGCGGATCCGTCTTCACCTCGAGCGAGCGGCTCTGGCGCCAGTCGCCGATGGAGAGGCGTACCTGATACGGGCCGGGCGCGACGAGTGGCCCGTCGCCGCCGGGGGCGCGGAGGTCCCATCGGAATCGGTTGTGGCCCTCGTGGACGGCAAAGGTGTCGATGCTGCTCGGGCGGACGGGCGGCGTCCCCATAGTTCGCTCGTTGGCGGGAGGTGTGGCCTCGTCCGCGTCCTCGGCTGTCCCCACGAACCGACGCACGACTTCATTCTTATCGTCGAGGATGTCGAGCATGATGGGTGCGTCCGGTGCCTCCGACAGGGCGAAGTCAATCGTAGCGCCGGGGTTCGGATACTCCGGCCCGCTCGGCCCGCGCTTGCCGCCCCAGTACCGCATCCGGTACGTGTCTTTCGGCATGAAGAGATGTCGGTCGGCCTCCGCCACCTGCGCGTCGATCTGGTAGAGCGGCGTCAGGTTGTCGAGCACCCAGAAGCTGCGGCCCATCGTCGACAGGGCAAGGTCCGTGCGCTGGATGCGGAGGTCCGTGATGGGCGTCACGGGCAGATCGCGCTGGAGGGGCTGCCACCGCTGTCCAGCGTTGAACGAGACGAAGAGGCCAAAGTCGGTGCCGGCGTAGAGCAGGCCCTCGCGATTGGGGTCCTCGCGGACCGTGCGCACCGGGAAGTCGGAGGGAATGCCGTCGGTGACCCGCGTCCAGGTCCCGCCGTAGTCGGTGGTGCGGTAGATGTACGGCGAAAAGTCCTTCAGCAGGCGCCGCTGGAGGGCCACGGTGGCGGTGCCTGGCTCGTGGGGCGAGGGCGAAATGGCGTCGACCCGGCCGTTGGGCGGCACGCTGGGCGGCGTCACGTTCGTCCACGTCTCGCCGCCGTCGCGCGTCACGTGCACCGGCCCGTCGTTCGCCCCGGCCCAGATCACGTCCGGATCGTGGGGCGACACCTGTACGGCGTAGAGCGTGCTGTAGTGCTCCTCGCCGGTGACGTCGTTGGTGATGGGCCCGCCGGAGCGCATCTGGTATTGCGGCTTGTTGGCCGTGAGGTCCGGGCTCATTCTCGTCCAGTGGACGCCCCCGTCGGTCGTCTTATGGACATACTGGGACGCGTTGTACACGACGCTGGAGTCGTGCGGCGAGATCTCGATGGGCACCACCCGCTGGAAGCGCCACGTCAGCTTCGCAGGATTGCGGCCGTACATGTACTGCGCGCCGACCCAGTACTTCTGGTCCTGGCCCGTCTCGAGGTTAAATCGCGAGAAGCGGCCCTTGCAGTTTGCGAACACGACGGGCGTGTTGGGCTGCGGCACGGCGGGGCCCGTCTCACAGCCACCAATGGCTTTCCACCAGCCCTCCGGTCCCGCAGGGGCGCTCTCGGCCGGAGGCAGGTTCGGGACGCCGATCGTAGAGTTGTCCTGCTGCCCCGCGTAGAGCCAGTAGGGCACCCGCTCGTCAACGTTCACCTGATAGAGCTCGGCGGTCGGCTGGTTGTGCTGCGTCGACCACGTCTGCCCGCCGTTGAGCGAGACGGTGGCGCCCCCGTCGTTGCCCTGAATGCGGATCTCGGGCCGTTCGGGATTGATCCACAGGTCGTGCACGTCCACGTGGGGCACGTCCTTCGTCTCGAACGTCTTCCCGGCGTCGTCGGAGACGTAGTACTGCACGTTGCCCACGAAAATCTGGTCGGGGTCCTCGGGGTGGGCGAAGATATGCGTGAAGTAGAAGGGGCGGCTCATGATCTCGTCCTTGTCGTTCACCTGCCGCCAGTGCTCTCCCGCATCGTCGGAGCGGTAGAGGCCCTGCTGGTCGCCGGGCGCCTCCACGAGGGCGTAGACGCGGTCCGGCGCGGCGGGCGTCACGGCCACGTCAATCTTGCCGACGAGGCCAGTGGGGAGGCCGTTCGTGAGCTTCGTCCATGTGTCGCCGCCGTCGGTGGATTTGTAGAGGCCGTCGCCATTGTCCCCGCCGCTGATGATGGTCCACGGCTTGCGCTCGGCCCGCCACATCGTCGCGTAGAGGACGTCCGGGTTCTCCGGGTGGACCGCGAGGTCGACGGCGCCGGTCGAGTCGGAGGCGGAGAGCACGTTCTCCCACGTCTCTCCGCCGTCGACGGAGCGGAAGACGCCCCGCTGCTCATTTTTGCCAAAGGGGTGGCCGAGGGCCGCGACGAAGACGCGGTCCGGGTTCTGCGGATGCGCCTGGATGTCGCCGATCTGCCCGGCGTTCTCCAGCCCCACGAACTGCCAGGAGGTGCCGGCGTCGGTCGACTTGTAGACGCCCCGCCCCGTCGTCACGTTGGCGCGGATGCTCTCCGACCCCGTGCCGGCGTAGACGACCGACGTGTCGGCGGCGGGCACCTCCAGCGCCCCGATCGCCGTGCTCCTAAAGCCTTTCCCGTCCGTCAGGTTGGTCCACGTCTCGCCGTAGTCGGTCGTCTTCCAGATGCCGCCCCCGCCCGCGGCGCCCATGTAGAAGGTGTGCGGGTGGGCGGGATGCCCCTCCACCGCCGTCACGCGCCCGCCGCGGGTGGGGCCCACCATGCGAAAGTCGAGGTCGCGGTACAGGGACGTGTCGACGGAGGCCGGGGCAGATGCTGGCTGCGCACGCAGCGGGGACGACGCGCCGAGGCCGGCGGCCAGGAGAACGGCGAGGAGGAAGTGCGTTCGGAGAAGCATGGGGGGGAGGCTCTGCGAAATGAGCAACGACACTCTGCGGCGCCGGGGCCGGATCACGTCTGGTTCACGGCGGGGCGGCGCTACAAATCCGGGGATCAGGGCGCCACTACGCTGTACGCCGGTACCCGCGCAGCAGCACGTCGTCGCCGACCGTTTCCCACTCCTGCTCGGCGAACGTGAGGGCGTCGTCCATCTCGGTGATGCCGAGATCGCGCACCGCAGGGATCCCTTCGCCCACCATCTTCGGCGCAACGAAACAGAGGAAGCGATCCACGAGGTCCTGGCGGAACAGCGCCGTGGCGAGGCCGGGCCCGGC
>CAZRPQ010000242.1:0-4670 GCA_964601725.1 uncultured Salinivenus sp.
GAGAAGTACACGAACGCCATCAACGATCTGCTCGGGTGGGACGCCGAGATGGCCAGGTACCGGATCGTGGGCAACATCCGACGGCTGAACCGTGAGGAGACGGCGCCGGAGACCCTGAAGGACGCGTACCTGAGCGGCGCGGATCTCCAGGATGCAGATCTATCCGAGGCCTCTCTGCACCGGGCCGATTTGTCCAACGCCAACCTCCGGAATGCCGATCTTTCGGATACCTACCTCGGCACGGCGGATCTCTCGGGATCTGATCTCCGGAAGGCCGACCTCTCCGGAAGCCACTTCGGCGTCTTTACGGGGATGACGGACTCGGGGGAGCAGGACGAAACGGTTCTCGCGGACGCAATCCTTCGGGGCGCCAACCTGCGGGGCATTCGAAACGCGTCGGCCGACACCTTTGCCGACGTGGAGACCCTTTTCAAGGCCCGGCTCGATCCCGATTTGGAGGCGGAGATCGAGGCGGAGTATCCGGAACTATTGGAGGCCCGGGCGGAGGGGCGGCGGGGATAAACGACGACCCTATTCGTTGCGGAGGACTGTGGCCGGGTCGATCCGGGCGGCGCGGAGGGCCTGCGTGCTCACCGTGAGCAGGGTCACGAGGAGCGCGCCGCCCCCGGCCAGCAGAAAGACGCCCGGCCCCAGCGTGATGTGGTAGGCGAACGTATCGAGCCACTGCGTCAACGCGAGGTAGGCGACGGGCACGGCCACAACAATGGCCAGGGCCACGAGTCGGAGGAAATCCTTCGAGAGCAGCCCTACGACCTGCTCCATCGAGGCCCCGACGGCCTTCCGGACGCCAATTTCGTGGCGCCGTTTGCGGGCGGCAAACGCGGCTAGGCCGAAGAGGCCGAGGCAGGCGACGAACATGGCGAGGCCGGCAAAGACGCTTAGGAGCGTGGCGGTCTGCTGGTCGGCCCGGTAGGCGGCCGCGAAGGACTCGTCGGCGAACTCGTATGCGAAGGGAGCATTCGGAAAGAACCGTTGCCAGACCTGCTCGACCCCGGCGAGTCCTGGTTCCATCTCGCCCGCATCGATGCGAAGGTAGTAGGTGTCGTTGAGGATGGGGGTGAGGAAGAAGGCCATCGGCTCGATGCGCTGGTGGAGGGTGGCAAGGTGCAGGTCGTCGACGACGCCGATCACCTCCAGGTCGCGTCCCAGAAATCCGACGCTCACGTCCAGCGAGCGCCCCACCGCGGCGCCCAGGGTCCGCTGATCGGACGGCAGATCGGTGACGAGCCGCTCGGCCGCCGCCCGGTTGAGGACGACCCCGGACGAGTCGGCGGGGCGGCCCCGCTCAAACGCACGGCCCGCGACGGGCGTCACGCCGAGCGTTTCGAAAAAGTCGTGCCCAACGGTCACGAGGCGGAGCTTGTGGCGCTCCTCCGGGGCAACCCCGCGTCCGGAGACCGCGGCCCCGACGCTTGCCTGCAAGTCGCCGGGCATCGCCTCCGACGCCTGCGACACGGCCGTGACGCCCGGTTGCTGGACGACCTCCCGCTGAAAGCTGCGCGAGACCGCCGTGGATTCTGCTGCCGGGGGACGAGGGACCGTGACCACCTGCTCCGCGTCGAACCCGAGGTGTGCCTCCTGCAGGTAGTCGAGTTGCCAGTACGCCGTAATCGTCCCCGCAACGAGCACCACTGCCGTGGCAAACTGAAACACGATGAGTCCCTTTCGCAGAACCGTCCCGCCCGGCCCGCCCTTCCGGGTCCCGCCCGGGCTGCTCCCCAGCACGCGGGCCGGGTCGAACCGGCTCAGCACGAACGCCGGGTAGCCCCCGGCCCCGAGCGTCGTGATGAGGATGATGGCGCCGAGGGCGGCCAGCGTGTAGGGAGCCGTGAAGGCGTCGAGCGGGAGCGAAATCCCCGTGAGGGCCTGGAAGAGAGGCCGTGCGGCCACTGCGAGGCCGACCGCCAGCACGACGGCGATCCCGACGAGCACGACCGTCTCTGCAAGGAACCGTCGGATAATCTGCGGGCGGCCGGCCCCAATCGTCTTCCGCACGCCGATCTCCTGCGCCCGGTCGAGCGAGCGGGCCGTCGACAGATTCACGAAGTTGACGCCGGCCAAGAGCAGGATGAAGAGGGCAATGGCGGCGAAAAGGGACACATACGCCGCCGATCCGTTCGGCTCGATCTCGAGACTGAGATCCGAATACAGGTGGATGTCCGTCAGTGGCTGGAGGCGGAGCGTGGCGCCTCGCCAGTCGTCCCCCCGTCGCGCCTCGGCCTGCTCGGTGAACGTCGCCGCGAGCGAGTCGGGGGCGATCCCCTGCGGCACGGTCATGTACGCCCGAAAGCCGCCGCCTGAGCTCTCGCTGTTGTTTTCGGTGAAGTTGAAGGCCGCGTCCATCGTGGCCCAGGAGACGATGATCCGGGGATGGAAATGAGAGGCCTCGGGGATCGGCTCAAGGACGCCCGCGACCGTGACCTCGACCGTGCGGTCCCCAAAGTTGAGGCCCGTCATCTCCAGCGTCTTGCCGACGGGGTTCGTGTCGCCGAAGTACTTGTCCGCCATCGTAGGCGTCAGGACGGCGGTGTAGGGACGCTCGAAGGCCTTCTGGGCCGAGCCGCGGCGGGTGGGAAACGTAAAGACCTCGAAGAAGGAGGGACGGGCCACGAAGACGGGATCTTCGTTGAACTGCTTCGTCTCCCGGTGGACGACCGCACTTGCCTCAAAGAACGGCGCCAGGGTGAGCGAGGGATTCTGCTCTTGAATCGCGTCGATCGTGGGCCAGGTGCTGGCGGGCATCGCCGTGTCGCCCCAGTCGCTTACGAGCCGGTGGATGCGGTCCGCGTCCTCGTGGAAGTCGTCGTACGACAGTTCGTGCCGGACGAACAGTGCGATGAGCAGGCACGCCGCGATGCCCACGGCCAGTCCCACCACGTTGATGACGCTGTATCCGAGGTGGCGGCGCAGCGCTCGAATTGTGGTCGTGAAGTCGTTGCGGAGCATAGAATAGAACGGCATGGAGCATCCAAAACACGTTCTCGTCCACTCGTTGTCCGAGCGGTCACTCGTCGCGGAGGGAGCGGGCCACAGCCGTGCCCGTTTCGAGACCATTTCGGACCGCAGCGTGGAGCCGTGCTTCGCCTGCGACCCAGTCGCCGACCGCATGTATCCCCTCCTGAGCGGCCTCCCGCACCGGGTGGCTCTCGACCCCCTCGTCGGGAAGCGCGTACCGCCACCCCTGATGGTCGGTCCAATCGGGATCGGCCAAGCGCCGATCGCCAATGATCGCCGCGGCGTGCCGGGCGAGGGCGGCGACGTTTTCCGCGGGCGGGTCGTCGTACCGCTCGGTCGACCAGTCGGGGCTTGCCTGCACAGTGAGGACCGACTCCCCCGCCGGCACGTGCCCGGGTTTGCACTCCTCACGTCCGATCCAGCCGACCTCGTGTTCCTTGTCCGTATTGATCAGCGCGTAGTAGGGAGCCTCGATCTCAAAGCCGTATCCCAGGACGGCGGTCCAGACCGTTCGGTACCCGACCTCGCCAGCGGCGTCGCCGAGACGGTCGACGGCTTCGATCCCCGTCTCCCTCAGAAGGCCGGCGGTCTGTGGAGCGGGAGGATTCAGGAGAAGCACGTCGAATGGTCCATACTCAGTCCCGTCGGTGTCGGTGAGCCGCCAGCCGCCTTCGTGGCTGATGTCGGCGATGCGAGTGTTTCGCTTGACCGTAGCGCTCGTTTCTCCGAGGAGGTGCTTGGCCAGACGCGTGATTCCGTCTTCGTACGTCCACCGCCGCGCGTCTTCGTCGCGTCCCTCTGTGAGGGTGCCGTCAGAATCGAAGGTCCAGATCGGGCCGTTCACCTCGACGAGTCCGGCGTCGAACTCGTTCGTGATGAGTTCGCTGACCCGGTCGTCGTCATCCTTGAGGTAGTTCGCCCCGTACTCGTACACGATGCCGTCGCGTCTGCGCGCGGCAGCGCGCCCACAGACGCCACGCGACTTCTCAAAGACGGTGACCTCGGCGCCGGGAACAGCGTGGTCCATGATGTACGTCGCAGCCGCACCACCGCTGCCCGCGCCAATTACACCCAGTCTGACTGTCCTGTTTTTACGTGGGGACAAGGTATCAATGGGTTCGTGGGAGAGACATAGAATTCGGGAAAGGGGCCAACGGCAGCGTCTCTTTCCGTCAAAACGCCGACCTCGAGGTCGACCCTGCGGCCGCCCTGTGAGTCTGTGCGCCGTGGAATGAATTGGACAATGTCTTTCACTTCCGAGCCAGGAGAACCGCTCTGTATATCCGTGGCTGGCAGAAAATTAGAAATACTGTCCGCGGGACCCCCTGTGTACAACGGGTCAAAATCTTCGGTTCAATACTGTGGATCGTTCCTCGCTGGAGGGAGACATAACACCCGGCGGAACATTGGCCGCGGATCGGCCGCGCCTCTGCTCGTTGGCCAGGCTCAGGGATCGTAGGCGCTGTTTCTGCACGGACACCCTGGGCAATACCCGGGCATCACGGGAGCAGTCCTCTGCATCACAGGAGGGGGGTGTGTGTTCGGGGTCACGCATCGGAAGCCCCAAAGCGCTCTCATTCATCACGCAGCGTCAGCGCCGGATCGATGTGGGCGGCGCGAATCGTATGGACAGAGACGGCCGCCAGTGCACAGAGCAAGGCAACGCCCCCGACCGTGAGGAACGGCCAGGGCGT
>CAZRPQ010000243.1:0-4572 GCA_964601725.1 uncultured Salinivenus sp.
GTCGACGAGCGTTTCCAGCAGATGTCTGACCAACTGAATCGGATGAACGGCCGAATCCTGTCCATGACGCGGTGGATTATCGGGCTCATTGCGCTCTTCGGCACCATGGTAACGGTCCTGCTGGCCGTCGCGCAGTTTGGGGCCTGAGAAGCTGTTTGGCGGACTGTCTATGGCCTGTGACTTCGCGGATCTTGTGCAGAACGGGTTCTGCACTCGTACTCGACAGCCGTCGGTACTCGTTTGGGCCCCGTTCGTGCACGTCGCCCGCTATGTCTCGGCTGAATATCCATCCACTAAACAGCTTCTGAAGAGGAGCCTCGCTGCTCGGGCCTTTTACCCCTCCCGGACTCATCCACAGCAATACTTGTACTTGGCGCCGCTCCCGCAGGGGCACGGATCGTTGCGCCCCACGTCCGGATCGTCCCGCACGAACGTGCCGTCCTCGTAGTGCCCATCCACGCTGGCCTCCTCCCCGCGCGTCCGATCGCGCTGCTGCTCGGCACGGCGGTCCTTCTCGCGCTGATGCTGCCGGTACTGGTCTTCGTAGTGCGCCACGATGTCGAAGGAGGCGGGCTCGAACTTCGTCCAGGCCGGGCCTTCGCCCTCTACGATCTGCCGGTAGTCGTCCCGATCGCCGAATACCAGGGGATCCAGCAGATCATGGGCGAAAAGGGCTTCGACTTGCGGGCGGGTCTCTTCGTCCTGGTGCCGCGCCAGCTCATAGGCCAGATTCGTCCACAGGACGGACTGTTCGTAGCCGACCTCGTCGGCCGCGTCGGGGGAGCCGTCCTCGGTCAAGGGGGGCAACGGGCGGCGGAGGCTTCTCAGGATGTCGTCGCGCGTGTCGGGATGCGCCCAGGCAATGTGTGAGAGCTCCCGGGCTGCCTCGACGCGGCCCCACGCGTCGGCATCCTCGTCGCCCAGCAGCTCCGTAAGGACGGGCACCGCCACCGGCCCGTAGAGCCGGAGCTTGCCCTCGAACCATTCGAGGAAGTGGCTCACGTCGGTCCGGCGAAGCCCCTGAGCAAACGCCGGCAGGGCGTCCTCCTCGCGGCCGTGAGCGAGCAGGAGGCCGGCGTGGACGATCCGGTACCAGCGCGGATCCTCCTCGTCCCAGCGATGCTCCTGGGCGCCCGCCCGCACGTCCTCCCGAAAGATCCGCAACAGGTGGGGGGTGAGATACTTCTGATAGCGGACGCAGTCCTCGATGAGCTCCGGACGGGGATACCGGCCCGCCTCTTCCAGTCGCTCGATGAGCTCCTCGACCAGTTTCGGCTCGGAGCCGTCGTCCGTGGACGCACGGGTGGTGCGGCGGTCATACTGCTCCAGGATGTCAAAGTCGTGATCGATGGGGGGTCGCTCGCCGTTCAGGATGGACTGGTAGTCGTCTACGTCGCCGATCATGAACTCGTCGATCAGGTCGGCCTCGTAGAGGGCCTCCACGCGAGGCTGGCTCTGCTCGTCGTGAAGCTCGGCCAGGGTAAGGGCCACTTCCGTCCAGTGCTTGGTGTCATCGAGCGTGGGGTCGCGGTCGAGGTCCGGCTGGCCCTCCGGGGTCGTGGGCGGAAGCTCCGCCCGAAGCACCTCCAGGACCCGCTCGCGGGCCTCCTCGGGGTGCTCGCGGGCAATTTCGCCGAGGGCACTGATGCTCAGATTCCGTCCGTACGAGTAGACGGAGTCATCCTGCACAATCTCGATTAAGGGGGGGACGAAGGGCAGGCCGAGGGCCTGGAGGTCCGTGTCGAACCATTCGAGGAGCGTCTGGCGGTCGGGATCGCGCAGGAGGTCCGCAAACAGCGGCGCGGCGTCCGGTTCCTGGAAGGCCAGCAGGAGCTTGCCGGCGTGCACCGTTCCAAACCACCGGGGGTCCCCCTCCATCCAGAATTGATGCACGCTGGGCTTCTCCATCATCTCCAGGAGCTCAGGCGTGAGGGCCTCTGGACGGTCCAGGCATTCCTCGATGAGGCCCCGATCCGGATAGCGCCCGGCCATTTGTAGCCGGTCCAGCAGCTCCTCCGTCGAACACTCGGCGTAGGGATTGCTCATGTCGTCTGACTGAGGGGGGTCGTGGAGAGAACTCGGGACAAAGCGAAAGGCTCGTCTTAGCTGGAGGTCAAACAGAGAAGGTGTTCTTCATGTTGCGGTCTGCAGGCCGCCCTCGAAAAAATGGCGACCCAGATGGAGTCGAAGACGTATTCCGAGGGCCGGGTCGCCGACCCCAATCTCGACGTGGAGGTCACGATTGAGGACGCGTTTTCCGTGCCGTAGCCGCGATCAGCGCACCGCCCGCTACAAGTACTCTGCGTCTCCGTCGGGGTCGATCTCGTAGATGATCCGGGCATTCCGGCTCGTGATGTCCGCCACTTCTTCAAGCGGAACGCCTTTCACCGCGGCGAGGTGCTCCACGACGTGGCGCGTGTACGCCGGCTCGTTGCGGTCGCCTCGGTTCGGCTCCGGCGCCAGATAGGGGCTGTCGGTCTCCACGACGATTTGCTCCAGCGGCACGTCTTTCACGTACTGGTCCACGTCGCTATTGGAAAAGGTCATGATGCCGCCCACCCCCACGAAGAAGCCCAAATTCCAGGCCCGCTCGGCCACCGCGGGCGGGTCGACGTAGCAGTGAAGAATGCCGCGCATCCGCTCCGGAACGTCGGTCCGCATGTGCTCCTCCTCCAGAATGGTCAGGATGTCATCGGTCGCGTCCCGATTGTGGATCACGAGGGGAAGATCCGCTTCGATGGCGAGACGGATGTGGCGCCGAAAGAAGTCCTTCTGCTTCTCATCGAACGAGCGGTCCCAGTAGTAGTCAAGGCCACTTTCGCCCACCGCGACCACACTCGGGTGCGAGCACCACTCCACGACCTCCTCGAAATCCGCCTCGGTGGCGTCTTTCGTCTCGGAGGGGTGCAGGGCCGCCATGGCGTAGAGGCCCTCGTACGTCTCACACAGATCTACGGCCTGCTGGATGGAGGAGACATCGATTGCCGGCATCACGATGACGTCCACGTCGGCCCCGCGTGCTCGCCGGAGGACGGTGTCCCGGTCCTCGTCGAACCGGTCGAGGTAGAGGTGCGCGTGGGTGTCGATGATCATAGCAGAGGGGAACAACGGCTCAAAGGCGCAGCGAGACGGGCCTCGGCGGAACGTCTCCGCCGGGAACGAGGCCCCCATCTCAAATCGTAGGAGCATCGTCGTGTGCCGGGGATCAGATCCGGAACTAGAAGATCACCCGGAGGCCCCACACTGTAAATGCGTTGGCGTGGTTTTCACTGGATGCTCCGGATGAACAGATTCTCAACGAGAATACGGGCGGCAGTCGTCGTGGGGCTCCTTCTTTTGGGAGGCAGCCTGGGCCCTGCGGCCACGGCTCAGCCTGCGCCGGACAGCACGAACTGGGTACAGGTCCGCCTCCACCACGAGATCGACCTCGAGACCGCCCGGCTGACGCCGGACCAAGGCACCCTCGCGGTGGTGCTCCCGAGTGGCGGCGCCCCGACTCTCCAGGTTCCCCCCAGCGAAACGGTCAGGCTGGGGCGCCGTCAGAGCGATGTCTACACGAAGCACGGGGACGCGCGACTGTATGCTCGCTCCCTGCGCCTCGTCCCGTCGAGCGAAGCCACCTGGACCCTCCGGCGATCCGCGACGTCGAGCCGCACCTACACGGGAGGGCTCCACGTCAGCCGGGTGGACTCCGGGGCGGGCCTTCAGTTGGTGAACCTCGCTCCTCTTCGCGACTACGTGGCGAGTGTCGTGGCGGGCGAGTACGGGCTCGGGAGCCGGGCGGGCGCCAGAGCGATGGCGGTGGTGGCTCGGACCTACGCCCTTTTTTCGACCAAACACTTCGGCGGCGAGTACGATCACGTGGATGGGACCGCCTCGCAGGTGTATCGAGGCCAGAACGTCGTCACCGAGGCGGCGCGGAAGGCGGCCCGGGCGACGGCCGGCGAAATTCTGACCTACGACGGGGCCCCCATCCAGGCGGTCTACTTCTCGTCGAGCGGCGGCCACACGGCGAACAACGAAGACGTGTGGACGGGAAGGGACCCGGTTCCGTACCTCCGGGGCAAGAAGGATCCCTACGACCGAGCGTCGCCGAAACACCGCTGGACGGTGCGCGTCAATCGTCGAACCCTCCTTCAAACCCTGTCCCTCCACCAGGGCACCTCCGTCGAGGGCTTCCTGCTCGGGGAGCGCAGCCCGGACGGGCGCCTGCGCACTATCAAAATTCTCCGGTCCGATGGGTCCGAGACCAAGATTGAAGCAACCACGTTCCGATCCGTCGTCAATGAGGGAATCGACGGGGTGACGCTGAAGAGCACGTGGTTCGACGCCCGCCGCGACGGCTCCAAGTACGTATTTGAGGGCCGCGGACACGGACACGGCGTGGGACTCAACCAGTGGGGCGCGCACGCCATGGCCGAGCAGGGCAAGAGCTACCGCGAGATCCTCTCGTTCTACTACACCGGCGTCCAGATTCAGCAGCTGGACGACGCTGCCTCCTCCCCTGCGGTGGCCAAGGACCCGTCTACCCCGGTCCCCGACTCGACCTCTTCCCGGGTCGGGTGGTAGTAC
>CAZRPQ010000244.1:0-4562 GCA_964601725.1 uncultured Salinivenus sp.
CCACGAGAAGGGGTACTTCGACAACCTGAAGTCGGGGGCCTACGTGATCTTCGACCAGGACGAGCCGGTGGGCGAACCGCAGGACCAGTTCTTTCGGGAGACGGAGGGCCCGTCCGACGACCTTGACCCTCGTGCGTGATTTCCGTTTCTAAGGCCTCGTGCCGTTCATGCCTGACAATGCCTCCCCTGCCGTCCCCCCGGACGTTGGCGATTCAGACGCCGACTGGCGCCGGGTGGTCGACGCCTCGACGCGCTGGCCCGTCATTGCGTTCGTCGTGAGCGCGACGGCCTGGCTCGTCATTGGGTCGCTGCTGGCCCTCATCGCCAGCTTCAAGTTTCAGTTCCCCGACTGGTGGACCCAGCAGGCGTGGCTCACCTTCGGGCGGGTGCGGCCCGCGCACCTCAACACCATGATCTATGGCTGGATTTCGATGGCGGGGGTGGGAGTAGGCGCGTGGCTGTGGGCGCGCTTGCTGAAGACGACGCTCCGCGGCCGGTGGATGTTGCTTCTCAGCGCGGCGCTCTGGAACCTCGGGGTCCTTGTGGGAACCATCGGCATTCTGGCAGGCTACTCGCGGGCCATCGAATGGGTGGAGATGCCCTACGTCGCGTTTGCGCTCATCGTCCCGGCCATGCTGCTGGTGGTCCTGTCGTTTATTCGAACGCTCTGGAGGCGACACGTGGAGCACCTCTACATTTCGATCTGGTACCTCGGCGCGGCCATCCTCTGGGGACCGTTCCTGGTCATTGCCATCCTGTTGCCCATTTACAGCGGCATCCCCGAGGCGACGGCCAACTGGTGGTACGCGCACAACATTCTGGGGCTCTGGATCACGCCCCCGGGACTGGCGGCCGCCTACTACCTGATTCCAAAGGTGATTGGGCGGCCCGTGCACAGCTACCACCTGTCGTACCTCGGCTTCTGGACGCTCGCCCTCTTCTACAACTGGGCCGGCGTGCACCACCTGGTGGGCGGCCCGGCGCCGCAGTGGGTGGTGACGGTCTCGATCGTGTTCAGCGCGATGATGATCATTCCGGTCGTCGTGGTGGCCGTAAACCATCACCTCACCGTGGTGGGCCACTTCGAGAAGCTGAAGTACAGCCCCACGCTGCGGTTCGTCGTGTTCGGGGCCATGAGCTACACCGTCGTCAGCCTGCAGGGGTCGCTGCAGTCGTTTCGGTACTGGCAGGAGGTGACCCACTTTACGCACTACACCATCGCCCACTCGCACCTGGGCGTCTACGCCTTCGCGACGATGATTGCGTTTGGGGCCATCTACTACATCATGCCGCGGGTGACGGACTGGGAGTGGGGCAGCAAGCGCCTCGTGAGCCTCCACTTCTGGACGACGGGGCTCGGGGTTGGGGCGTACGTCACCGCCCTCACCATCGGCGGCGTCCTTCAGGGCCTGCAGCTGCTCGATCCCGACGTGGCGTTCCTCACGATCGTGGAGGACACCAAGCCCTGGCTCGTCGTGCGGTCGGTGTCGGGGACGCTGATGACGATCGGCCACCTCGTCTTCGCGTACCTGCTCGCCCAGATCGTCATGAAGAGCGGAGAGCGCCCGGAGGGGCCGACCTACTTCCACCCCGTGCCGGAGGGGACCTTCGCACACGTTGGCGGGGACGGGAGCCGATCCGTCCCGGCGTCTTCGGCGAATCCGGACGCGAGCTAAGCGCCGTTCGCGCCACGTTTTTCGCACCACGAATCTCGTTGTCATGACTCGAATCGCTCTGATTTTTCTGGGCGCATTCGCGGCGATCGCGATGAGCTTTACGGCGCTCACGCTGCTGCCCCGCATGCAGCTCTCCACGATTGAGCCGACGCCGGGGACCTCCGACTACACCTACGACGAGCAGCTGGGGCGGGAGGTGTACATGTCGGAGGGATGCATCTACTGCCACAGCCAGCAGGTGCGGCCCGAGGGCTTTGGGACCGACGTGAAGCGCGGCTGGGGGGCACGGGGCTCCCGCCCGGGCGACTACGTATACGACGAGACGCACCAGCTCGGCACGATGCGCACCGGCCCGGACCTCCACGACATCGCCAACCGCCAGCCGAGCCGCGACTGGCACCTGGCCCACCTCTACCAGCCGCGCTCCGTGAGTCCGGGGTCGGTGATGCCGGCGTATCCCTATCTCTTTGAGGTGAAGAAAAAGTCGAGCGTGATGGCCTCGGAGGTGACGGTGCCGATAAGTCCCGAGTACGCGCCGCCGGGCGACAGCGTAGTGGTGGCCACGGAAGAGGCCCTCGCGCTCTACGACTACCTCATGACCCTGAAGCTGGAGCCCCTCAACGAAGGCGCCTCTCAGGAGGCCGCCAACTGACGGCGCGATGCGGCGCCCCACCGAGCGATCCGCTCCCTGTAGCCCCAAGACGCACCATGGCCGACGACGCCCCCTCCCCCTCCGGCGCCGAGCCGCCTGCCGATCCCGACCGCTCACCCGAGCCGGTCGACATGTTAAAGCCCCTCTTTCGGGAGGAGCCCCTGCCGCCCGAAGGCGGCGAACCGCCACAAATGTGGCTATGGATCGTCATCTTCGGGGTCCTGCTCTTCAGCACCTTCTACCTGGGCCTCTACGTGGGCGACTTCAGCCCCGACCCGTGGCTCCAGTCGCCGGAGCCGGTGGCCCAGGACGCCGCCCCGCCCGAGCCGGAGCCGGTGAGCGGGGCGCAGGTGTATAGCTCGCGCTGCGTGAGCTGTCACCAGTCCAATGGGCAGGGCGTCTCGGGGGCGTTCCCGTCGCTGATTGGCACAAGCTGGGTGCAGAACAAGGGGCAGATCATCCGCATCCTGCTCCACGGGATGCAGGGCGAGGTGGACGTGAAGGGCGAAACTTACAACGGCAACATGCCCGCCTGGGGCTCTGTCTTGAACGACAAAGAAATTGCCGCGGTCATCACGCACGTGCGGCAGTCCTGGGCAAACGACTACAGCGAAGTGAGTGTCGACGAAGTGGCGGCCGTGCGATCGGCCACGGAGGGGCGCACGGATCCGTGGTCGCCCGAGGAGCTGCAGCAGTCGGAGAATCAGGCCGTTCCCTCCAGTGGCGACACGACCGCGGAGACGCAGACGGTGGGGCAGGTGCTCTACGACCGAATCGTCGCGAGTGCCTCTCCCAACCGGATCCCCAACGACACGCGGTAAACGTGGGGCCGCACGGCCCCGCAGTCCTACTGCGTGGCAACGATGTCTCTTCCGCATTCGACGATCCCACCGATGCAGCGCTGCGATCACTGCGACATGCCCATCTCCGGGTCGGGGGTGTCGGCGCCCGGCGTGGCCGACAGTGCCCGCTACTGCTGCTACGGGTGCCGCATGCGAGCGGAAACCCTGGGCGACGAGGAGGAGACGACCCGTTCCGACGAGCAACAGGCTCTCCTCGTCCGCCTTTTCGCCGGCGTGCTCACGGCCGGGTTCGTCATGGTCTTCAGCCTGGCCATCAGTTCGGGGTATGGGTTTGGGGCGCTGCAGCGACTGGAGCACGACGTCGGCACCGCCCACTGGGTGCTGCTGCTGGCGGCCGTGCCGGCGCTGCTGCTGCTGGGGCCGCCCCTCCTGCGCTCCGCGGGGCGCGACCTGCGGGGCGGGGGGCTTACGCTCAACGTGCTGTTTACCCTCGGCACCACGAGCGCCGTCGTCGTGAGCGCGATCAGCTACGTCCGCGGCACCGGCCCCATCTACCTCGAAACGGCCGTCATGCTGCTGGCGCTCTACACGCTGGGCCGGTACCTCACGGCCCGTGCCAAAGACACCACGACGCGCGTGCTGCGACGCCTCATGCAGGTGCCCGACACCACGTACACGCGCCTGGAGCCCGACCCCGGAAAGGTCCCGCCCGACGACCTTCGCGTGGACGACCGCGTTCGGGTGCCGGCGGGCGACGTGATTCCGGTCGACGGAGAAATCGCGGAGGGGCAGAGCTACGTGGACGAGAGCAGCCTGACGGGCGAAGCGCAGCCGGTGGTGAAGGAGCCGGGCGACCCGGTGTATGCCGGCACCACGGCTCAGGACGGCGCCCTGACGATCGATGCGACGGCGGTGGCCGAGGACCGGCGCCTCGCCCGCGTGGCCCAGATGATGCGCCGCGCCCTGGAAGAGCCCCCGCGCATCGCGCGAATTACTGACCGGATTCTGAAATGGCTGATTCCGGGCGTCGTGGGACTGGCGCTCGTGGCCTTTGCCGGATGGTGGTGGGCCGTGGGCTTTTCGAAGGCGCTCTACGTCGCGCTCAGCGTCGTCCTCATCACCTGCCCCTGCGCGCTGGGCATCGCGATTCCGCTGTCTCTGACTGTGGCGCTGGAGCAGGCCGGGCGGAAAGGCCTCCTGGTGCGCTCTGGCGAGACGCTGCTCGACCTGGCCCGATCCCACGCCGTCGTCTTCGACAAGACGGGCACCCTCAGCACGCTCGCCGCCCCATCGGTCCGGGTGCTGCGGCCCGAGGCGGTGCCGGCGGGGCGCCCGTCGACGTTGTCGGACGACGGGGTGCTCCGGCGGGCCGCCGCCGTGGAGCAGGGCACGAATCACGCCCTCGCCACCGCCATCGTGGACGCGGCGGAG
>CAZRPQ010000245.1:0-4526 GCA_964601725.1 uncultured Salinivenus sp.
CTACGACGAGGGGGTATTCTATGGCCGATCGGAAGAGGGAGGCGTATCTGTCACGCATCCTGTGCAGCTCTATCTCGATCTCTGGTCCCGACCGGACCGAGGAAAAGAAGCGGCCGATTTTCTCTTGCGGAGGACGCTTCAACCGTCCTGGTCCACGTCCGAAAACACGTCCTGAGCGTCCCTCTCTGACCCAGCTCCGATACCAATCCGAATACGGCTCCCGTCACTCGAAGCGATTACTCGACCCGGGCAACCCGCGCAGCCCGAAAGGTGATGCTCGAACTGGTGCGCATTCTCGACGAGTATCAGGAGAATGTCGTCATCGTGGGCGGCTGGGTTCCCGAACTACTGGTGCCGGGGAAGGGACACGTGGGCAGCACCGACGTGGACCTTGCACTCGACCACGAAGCCCTGTCTGATCCCGGCTACACGACCATTCTGGAGCACCTGGAGGCGCGCGGGGACGAGCAGAGCGGCGAGCAGCCGTTTATTTTCGAACGCGAGGTCGAGGTTGACGGAGAGCCCGTCCCCGTCGAGGTGGATCTCATGTCCGGTGAGTACGGCGGTACCGGCCGGTCCCACCGGACACAGGAGGTGCAGGACGTGCGAGCCCGAAAAGCACGCGGGTGCGATCTGGCCTTTCAACTCAACGAAGAGGTAGAGCTGGAAGACGAACTTCCGAGTGGTGGCATTGATCGAGCGGTCGTTCGGGTCGCCTCGCTTCCCGCCTTCTTCGTGATGAAGGCCGTGGCGCTGGAGGGGCGAGTCAAGGAGGAGGAACGTAAGCTCCGGTCTGGGAGATAATTCACTGCCGGAACCAGCGGTGGAACCCCCATGGTCGAAGCGGCAGACCAGCGGCCGGTGTCTCCAGAACGTCCTGTAATCCATCATGCCTGGCCCCGACAGATTCGTCGGAAAGCTCTACGCAGCGGCAAACCGCTCGACATCTGGTTCTCCTTCCTCCTGGGCCTGTCGAAGATCATACTGCATCTGTTGGGTCAACCAACTCTCGGGACTGCCCCCGAAAGCTTTGGAGAGCCGAATGGCCATCTCCGGAGAAATGCCCGCGTGTCCGTTCAAGAGCTCGGACAGGTGCTTCCGGCTAACGCCCAGCCCCTCCGCCGCGTCCGTAACGGACAGGTCCAGCGGCTCCAGGCAATCTTTACGGATGATCTTACCGGGATGTGGTGGGTTTTGCATCGGCATGGTTCAACTGTACGATGGCTGTCGATTAGTGATAGTCTACAAAATCCACGTCCGTTGCGTCTCCACCCTCGAACCGAAAGACGACCCGCCAATTCCCAGACACGTCCACCGCCCAAAATCCCTCATACTTGCCCTTTAGCTTGTGAAGCCGATAGCCCGGAAGATTCATGTCCTGAGGCGTCGAGCTCGCGTCCAAGCGGGCCAAAATCCGCCGAAGCTTATCCGCATGGTCCGGATTTACCTTTGCGGCACTGTCCTCCTCGTAAAGCTTCTTCAGTCCCTTGTGGCGGATTTTTCGGATCACGGATGACTGGGAGGTCGACCGTTACCTGTAACGTAACAAAGGATACTACGCAACCTTTTCGGTGTTTCGAAAGAGAAGCCTTGCAACTTGGGAAGACGAAATGCCCACGACCAGGAGGGGGCGGGGCAAAATTTTACGGCGCAGGGGCTGGTCCTGCAGTCCGCTCGAACCAGTCCTGTAGTACATTTCGCGTCGGCGCCTTGGGCGGAAACCGCCCGTAGTCGAACCGGCAGATGGGCGACCAGCGCCACCAGAACGCGCCGCGAATCGAGGTGTCGGACAGGGCCGCCGTGAGGGCCCGGGTGGCGCGCGCCTGATGGGCGGGGCGCTCCGGCTTGTCCTCCTGCTTCTCGTGCGGGTGGGCCCAGGCGCCCTGCGTGTTCGGAAACCCCATCTCCGTCAGCAGCACCGGGCGCCCCGTCCGCTCCGCCACGGCCTGGATGCGATCGGCGACCGACTCGGCTCCCGCCCGTAGCTCGGCGTCGGTCGCGCTCGTGTCCGACGTCAGGGGGTAGTAGCTGTCGATGCCCACGGCGTCGAGCGCGTCGGCAAAGGCCAGCCGCTCGGCCTCGTCGCCCCAGTTGGCGGCGTAGACGATCGCGCCGTCGTACACCGCCCGCACCCGCTCAATGAGCCGCCGCCACTCCGCCTCGTGGGTCCGCGTGGCGTCCACGAGCTCCGTCCCGATGCTCAGCACCGCCACGTCGTAGCGCTCCGCCATGAGCGCGTAGTGCAGCATCCAGTCCGCGTACCGGTCGAAGAACGTGTCCCAGGCCGCCTCGGAGGGCATCTCGATGGAGCCGGGCCACTCCACCTCGCCGCTGATCTGGGGCTTGAGCAGCACGTCCATCCCGAGGGCGTGGGCCCGGCGAATGGTGTGCGCCATGGTGGCGTCCGATTGGGCCCCGCCCGCATGACGCCGCGGCAGGAGGGCGGCGGGTTGGTCGGCGGTCGGCATGGGCGTGTACGGCACGATGGCGGCGGCGGTGGCGCCCAGGTCGCGCAGGGCGGACAGGGCCGCGTCGCCAGCGGGAGAGGCATACCCCTGCGGGGAGCCCCAGACTGGCCCCGTGGCGAAGGCGACGTTGGCGCCGTATAGGTCGTCGGGGAGGGAGGCAGAGGCGGGCGACGACGGCCTATGTTCGCGCGCCAGCGAGTCAAGATGCTGTTGCCACGCGGGAGCCCACTGCCGGAGCGCGTCCTTCGACGGCGGAGTGCGGAGATGTCTCTCGGCGGTGCCTCGATGCTTCAAGAAGGACACCAGCGTCGCGGCGACCGGACCCTGGGCGTACGGCGAGTCGTGGACCAGCGTCGTGTCGAACGCGAGGGCCGGCAGCGAGGGCACGGCGTCTGCGGCGTGAAGCCGGGCCGTCCAGGCCTCCGCCGACCGGCCCTGAATGGAAGCGTGCGCCCCGGCGACGCGCCCCACGTCCATCATCGCCCGCCACGGGGACGAAGGAGCGGCGTCGGTGCTCGATTGCATCCACCGCTGGGCCTCCGTCGGGGTGACAGACCCGGGATCGTCGGGCAGCACAGCAACCAGGGCGCCCGTCGCCGAATCGACGCGCACGGCCTGGGAGGGCCGGGACCGGTCGCGCCCGAAGTGGGACCGGAGCCACGCCCGAAGGTCCGTCCCGACTGGCGGGACGGACGCCCGGAAATGCCGCAGGTCGGCGTGCCGGGAAAACAGGTGATAGTCGATCTTTTCGACCGGAGGGGAGGCGGCGTCAGGGGCGGCTGCCGCCTCTCGCAGGGCCGTACGATCGGCGGCGAAGGCCTCCACGGCCGACGGCTCGACGGTCCCGTGGGCAAAAAATCGGAAGTGCTCGGTCTCCAGCGTGGGCGGGGCGCCCCGGCGCAGATCCACGTGGCGGGCCGGACGGGAAGGCAACGTACATGCGCCGGCCGTACGGGGGGGTGTGTCCGACAGCCGTCCGTACGCCCGGAGATGGCCGTCACGGAGGAGTTTGTACTCGGCCGGCAGGCCCGAGAGGAGAAACGGATTGGCGTAGGCGTAGGAGAGCGCCGCAGCGTGGGTCTGGCCCACCGCGAGGACACGTCCGGGGATGTCGTCGACTTCACCTCGTTCGGACGAAGCGATCCGGAGCAGGAGAACGTCCATCGGGTCGTCGTACACGTGATCTCCGACGACGAAGGCCCCGTCGTCGCGCACAGAGATCCCCTGCTCGGACAGGAGGTCGGCGATCAGGGACGAGGCCGGCGTCCCGGCCACCATCACCAGGCCGTTCGGGAGCGCATCCCGTGTGGCGTGCGTGTCCGGGACGACCTGAACGGTGCGGCGGCGGTCCCAGAAGGCGGCCCATCCCTCGGCTCGTTCCCGGTAGCGAGCCGTGGTGTCCGGGGCGCTCGTCGGATAGACAAAGTGGACCGGTGGGTCGTCGTCATCGGCCCAGCGCTCCTCATTCGAGGTCCCGAGTGGGGACCAATTCTCGGGACTCGCCATCCAGGCCGCCAGCACGACCCCGAGGACGGCGGTTCCGGCAACGGCGGTGCGGGCGGAACGGGACCAGGTCGAAGACATGTGGCGGTGGGGGGTTGGAAAATACGTCCCAATCAAACCCGGCAGTCCAGGTCCTGTTCGAGGCGTCTTGGGGGCGGGGGCCGACACGATTCCTTCCCCCCAGTACATCCGTTTCCGAGATGACCGCTCATTTCCGCGCCCGGGGCGTCGTAGCTCCTTGAACGAGCAGACGCGGCATCCTCGGAACAGACCGGCGATGGATTGGGCCTTCCACCAAGGGACGGATTTTCCTCTCTAGACGAGTGCGTTTCAAGGCCCCCGCTCCGTTCACGCTGAGTGTTGATCTCAGAAGCTGTTTGGTGGATGGATATTCAGCCGAGACATAGCGGGCGACGTGCACGAACGGGGCCCAAACGAGCCCTGTAGCAGCGCTACCGGGCGAGTGCAGAACCCGTTCTGCACAAGATCCGCGAAGTCGGAGGCCATAGACAGTCCGCCAAACAGCTTCTCAGCCCCGAACAGTCTCGAAAAACG
>CAZRPQ010000246.1:0-4520 GCA_964601725.1 uncultured Salinivenus sp.
ATTTTCCCACTTTCAACCCTTCCCACCTTCAACCCTTCCCACCTTCAACCCTTCCAATCACCCCGAGTACGGCTCCTCCAGATACTTCCGGGCCCGCTCGTGCGCCCCCTCCGCGTCCTCCATGCCCAGCACCTTTCGGTAGCGATTCGTAGCCATGTCGCGCCGCCCGAGCGCGTCGTACACCATGCCCTGGTACAGATAGCCGAGCATCCGGTACCGCGTGTCCTCGATGTCCCGACGGGTCAACTGCTCCAGCTCGGCCAAGTGACTCAGGGCCTCCCGGTATTCATCCTGGTACAGTCGATCGCGGGCCAGGTACAGCTGGGCGACTTCCTCCATGTGGGTGTTGTAGCCCGCCTTCCCGGCCTCGCAGCGCTCCACGACAGACTCGAAGACCGTCCGTGCCTGGTTCCATCGCCCCCACCGTGCGTAGACGCGTCCCTCCAGGGTGTGGAAAAACGGATTGTTCGGGTGCCGCTCCCGAAGCTTCAACGTCCATTTTCGGCTCCCGCGGTAGTCATCCTCGTACAGGTAATGAACCTTCGCGAGGAAGTAAATCGCCTCGGTCTGCACGTATCGCCCATTCGTGGCGGTTTCGCGGAGGAGCCGAAGCCCCCGCTCCTTGTCCCCTGCGGGCAACATCCACATGATGGCCTTCGACAGGGAGTACTCCTCCGGCAGAATGGCCGCGTAGTAGTCGTACATGCCCGACCCAAAGACGTAGTCTCCGCGCTTCGGCGCCACCTTCTCCACCTTCTGCACGTAGTTGACGGCCTTCTGGGCGTTGCGGATGGTCTTCCACCAGCGATACCGATTGGAGTGGAGGCGCGACAAAAATCCGTGGGCCGCTGCCTTGAAGAGGGCCGCGTCGAAGTGGTCCGGATTCCTCTCCAGCAGCGCGTTGCATCGGTCGAGGACGGTGTTCATCTGCTCGATAAAGGCCTCGTCGTGCGAGGTGTCCGTCAGGTCGAGCATGATGGTCCACCAGAGGTTCAGCCCCTTCAGAAACGGTCCCACGGGATGATCGGGGTATCGCTCGTCGATCTTGTCGAAGCGCACCTCCGCCTCTTCGAATTGCATTCCGTAGAGAAAGTCCAGCCCGTTCGTGCCCCTCTTCTGGACGAAGGGATCGTTGAGAATGGACGACTGGCCCCCCTCGAGACGTTGACTGTCAGGGCGCGGGGACGGATGGGTCTGGGCCTGTCCGACACAGGTCCCCCCGGCAAGAAGAAGTCCGAGGAGAAAGGGAAGGATTCGGGGGGCCATAATCGGCTCAGGGAGTGAGCACAGTACAGTTCGGACAATCGCGGCCCGGAAAGGAGGATTCCGGTTCCGTCTCGTCACGACGCCGGCTCTTCGGCCTTGAAGCCCTGCAGGCTCTTCTCGGCGAGCAGGTTGACGTCGTAGGTCTGGACCCGCCCGTTTTGTTCGCGGTGGCGGCGTCGCGCGATGTCCACCAACCGATCCAGCAATTCGTCAAACGGAATGCCGGACGGTTCCCACAGGTAAAAGGAAAACGAGCCCGGAATGGTGTTTATTTCATTGAAGTACAACCGGCCGGTGGAGTCGTCGATCATGAAATCGATGCGGACGACGCCGGCGCACTCGAACTGATGAAAAATGCGCACGGCCATGTCCTGAATGTCCTCGGTGCGCTCGTCGGAGAGGCGGGCCGGCACGATCCGATCCTGCGACGCCATGCCTTCCGGGGCGGACTCGCCACTCTTTGCCCCCCCTCCGTCCTTCGCTCCCTCTCCGTCCTCCCGCATGTACTTGTCCCGAAAGGTGAGCACCTCGTCCTCGTCCGACGGCACGGGCTCCTCGAGCATGCTCGGCGTGGCGCTACGGGCATCCCCCAGCACCGAGCAGTTGATCTCGCGGAGCGCCTCCACCGCCTCCTCCACGACGACCTTGTCGTCGTACCGGAATGCATCTTCGATGGCCGCATCGAGCGCGTCTCGCGTCTCCACCTGCGAGATGCCAATGGACGATCCGCAGCGGGCCGGCTTTACGACGAGCGGGTAGTCGAGCTCGGCTTCGCACCGGTCCAGGCCCGCCTCCTCCTGATAGCCCCATTCATCCTCGCGGAACGCCACAAAGTCTACCACGGGAATTCCTAGCTCCCGGCACACCCGTTTCGACATCACCTTGTCCATTCCCAGCGCGGAGCCGAAGACCCCGGCGCTGGTGTAGGGCACGTTGAACGTCTCGCAGAGGCCCTGCACGCCGCCGTTTTCGCCGGGCCCGCCGTGCAGCCCGAGCAGCAGCACGTCGACCCGGGTCCGGAGCGGCGGGCGCTTGAAGCGCTGCAGGGCACCGGCCTCCCGATCTTCGAGGAGTTCGAGGTGCCCGTGCGGGGTGGGCACAAGCGCCACCGGCGTGGCCTCCTCGCGCAGAGCGTCCAGGTCGCGGTACTGCTCGATCTCCAGCAGCGGGTCGCCGGTGTACCACGTGCCGTCCTTGGCGACGTAGATGGGGACCGGCGTGTACCGGTCGCGGTCCAGGGCGGCCGCGGCCTGCAGCGCAGAGATGACCGACACCTCGTGCTCGGGCGCCACACCGCCGAGGACGACGCCGACGTGTAAGGGCTCGGAGGACACAGGTGGGTAGAGGGCGGACGGGCAAATAGAACAGCGACTTCGGAACAAGGGGCCGATACGAAAAGGACAGCCCGAACGATCCCCGGTGTCCATTTCCCAAAGCGTCTTCTCGCCACCCCCCCACTCGCCGATTCCCAGTCAAGTCTCGACCAACCGTTCTGCGGCCGGATCGCCGGGCCTGTACCGACGTTGGTGTTGATCCCATCATTTCCTAACTTACGCCGCGGTCTTCTCTCTTCGCCAACCTCGATTTCTCTGGTGCGACTGGCCATCATCTCGGACATTCACTCGAACCTCGAAGCGCTCGAACGAACTTTCCGGGCCATCGACGAGGCCGATGTCGACGCCGTCTACTGCCTGGGCGACGTGGTGGGCTACAACGCCGACCCCTCCCACTGCGTCGATCGTGTGCGGGAGCGCTGCGACGCCGTCGTGCTCGGCAACCACGACGCTGCGGTGGCCCGAGAGACGGACGTGGATTTTCTTCCCGCCGACGGGCAGGAGGCCGCCCGGCACAACCGCGCGCAACTCTCCGAGGCACAGCGCGACTACCTTGCCGACCGTCCCCTCACCCACACCGTGGCGAACTGCACGTTCGTCCACGCCACCCCCGACGACCCAACGGCCTGGAAGCGCCTCACGTCGTATCCGGCCGCGCAGACGCAGTTCGACCACTTCGAGACGGACGTGTGCTTCATCGGCCACACCCACTCCCCGGCCGTCATGGCCGATTCGCTCGGCATCTTCCGGGTGCGCTCGGGCCACCGCTATCTCATCAACGTCGGCAGCGTGGGCCAGCCCCGCGACGGCACCCCAAAACTGAGCTTCGGCCTCTTCGACACGGAGACGTTCGACTACGAAAACGTGCGGCTTGACTACGACGTGGCCGCGACGGCCCGCAAAATCCGCAGCGCCGACCGTCTGCCCGCCCGCCTCGCCGATCGGCTGGAAGAGGGGCGATGACTCGTGATTCGTGAACTAAATCAGGACGGCACAGTCGGGTGTCTCACGGATCCCCCTTCACGTTTCACGCCTCCCTCCTCACACCTCGCGACACTCCACGAGCTGCCCGTCGCTGTAGACGGCCCAGGGGCGCCCCACCATCTCGCGGTCCACGAAGGGCGTGTTCTGGCTCTTCGAGCGAATGTGGTCCTCGGTGAAGGTCCACTCGGTGGAGGCGTCGAAGATCGTGAGCCGCGCCGGATCGCCCTCCACAAGCTCCGGCCCGTCGAGCCGCAGGATGCGGCGCGGGGCCACGGTGAGTTTCTGCACGGCTTCCTCAACTGAGAGCACACCGGGCTCGATGAGCTCTCGTCCGATGAGGCCCCACGCCGTTTCGAGCCCAATGATGCCGAAGGGCGCAGCCGTGAACTCGACGCTTTTCTCGTGGGGGGCGTGCGGGGCGTGGTCGGTGCAGATGGCATCAATGGTTCCGTCGGACAGCCCCTCTTCGAGGGCCGCTACGTCCACTTCCGAGCGGAGGGGCGGGTGCATTTTCGTGTTTGTGTCGAATCCGGTCTGCTCCACGGCCGCGTCGGTCAGGGTGAGGTGGTGCGTACAGACCTCTGCCGTGACGGGAATGCCCTGGGCCTTTGCGCGCCGGACGAGTTCCACCCCGCGGGCGGTGGAGAGATGCGCAACGTGGAGGTCGCCCCCGGTGAGGGCGGCTAGCTCGACATCGCGGGCAAGCATTACGTCCTCGGACGCCGCCGGAATGCCGTCGAGCCCGAGCCGCGCCGATACTTCGCCCTCGTGCATCTGGCCGCCGGGATTGAGCGTCTCCTCCTCCATGTGGTTAATGATGGGGCGGTCGAGCATGCCGCTGTACTCCAGCGCCCGCCGCATGAGCCCGGCGGTCTGCACCGGCGCCCCGTCGTCGCTGAACGCCACGGCGCCCCCCGCCCGCAGGTCGGCCATCTC
>CAZRPQ010000247.1:0-4518 GCA_964601725.1 uncultured Salinivenus sp.
GGCTCGCCCATGCCCATGAACACGACGTTCGTCACGGGCCGCCCGAAGTGCTTCTGGGCCACCTCGTTCATGTGCCACACCTGGTCGAAGATGGCCCCGGGCGTCAGGTTTTCGCGGAAGCCCATGAGGCCGGTGGCGCAGAACTCGCACCCCATCGCGCACCCGACCTCGCTCGACACGCACACCGTGAGGCGGCGCGCTTCGCCCCGCTCGTCGATGGCGGGGATGAGCACCGTTTCCGCCTCCCGGCCCGACGGCAGCTCGAAGAGCGCCTTCACGGTCTGATCCGCTGCCTGCTGCTGCTCCACGATCTCGATGTCCTCCACTGTCGCGTCGCGCTGCAGGCCGCGGCGCATTCGCTTCGGCAGGCTCGACATCCGCTCGAAGTCGGACACGCCCTTCCCGTAGATCCAGTTAAAGAGCTGATCGCCGCGGTAGCGGGGCGCGCCGTGATCGGCCACAAACTCTTTCAGGGCCGCGCGGTCCATCGTCTTGAGGTCCACGTGGTCCTCAGCGGTGCCGACGGTATGGGAGGCAGTCTTAACGTCTGGCATATCGGGGGAATGAACGCCGCAACCAAGCTGGACGTTTCGGAGACGCCTCATCAGCAGCCGCCTTCACCGTACCATCCGACTTTCCCACCTTCCAACTTTCAACGTTCCAACGTTCCAACGTATTTCCAAAAACATTCCCCCCGCTCGAAAATAGACCCATGTGTCAGATCGAGAAGCCTATCTCCACGTCCCACCCTTCATCCGTACGGACCCGATGATTCCAGTCGTAACGCCCGACGACACCGCCCGCCTCGACGCCATCATGAGCCGGGGCGGCACCTTTAGCGACGAGGTCGACGCCACTGTCGAGGACATTCTGGCCCGGATCCGTACAGAGGGAGACACGGCGCTGCGCGCCCTGACGGAAAAATTCGACGGCGTGCGGCCTGATCCAGTGAAGGTCCCCGCCTCGGTGCTCGACGGAGCGGCCGACGCGCTCGACGACGACCTCCGCAGTGCACTTGAAGAGGCAGAGGCCAACATCCGCCGGTTCCACGAGAAGCAGACGCGCGAGTCGTGGTTCACCGACGACGGCGACGGCGTGATTCTGGGGCAGCGCGTGGTGCCAATGGCGCGGGCGGGCCTCTACGTGCCGGGCGGCACGGCCTTCTACCCGTCCAGCCTGCTGATGAACGCGATCCCGGCGCAGGTGGCCGGCGTCGACGAGATCCACCTCGTCTCCCCACCGCAGGAGGACGGGCGCCCGCACCCACTCGTGCTCGCCACCGCCGCGGTGCTCGGGCTGGAGCACCTCTACGCGGTCGGCGGTGCGCAGGCCGTGGGCGCCCTGGCGTACGGCACCGACACTGTGCCGGCGGTCGACACGATCGTGGGGCCGGGCAACGCGTACGTGGCCGCGGCAAAGAAGAAGGTGTTCGGGCGCGTGGGCATCGACTCGGTAGCCGGGCCCAGCGAGATCGGCGTCCTGGCCGACGACACGGCCGACCCCGAGTTCGTGGCCGCCGATCTCCTCTCGCAGGCCGAGCACGACGAGCGGGCCTCCGCCATCCTCATCACGCCCCACCGCCCGCTGGCCGAGACGGTGCAGGAGCACGTTCGATCGATGGTGCCCCGCCTCCCGCGGGCCGCCGTCATCGAGCAGGCCCTGGCCGACTATGGCGCCTGCATCGTCACCGACACGATGGATGAGGCGATCGACCTGATGAACGAGCTCGCCGTGGAGCACCTGGAGCTCCATGTGGACGACCCGTGGCAGACCATGACACGCGTCCGCCACGCCGGGGCGCTCTTCCTGGGCGAGTACTCGTCGGAGCCGGTGGGCGACTACTTTGCCGGCCCCAACCACGTGCTCCCCACCGGCGGCACCGCCCGGCACGCCTCCGCGCTCGGGGTCGACGATTTTGTGCGTACCCAGTCCGTCCTCTCCTACACGAAGGAGCGACTGGACGACACCGGGTCGAAAATCACGACGATCGCAGAGGCCGAGGAGCTCCAGGCCCACGCCGAGGCCATTCGCGTGCGCCTCGATCGGGAAAACTCCTAAACGAATGGACCCCTTCGCTTCCCGACGCTCCTCTTCCGCGCCAATTCAAAATTCCGACGGCTACGGAAAAGGAGCCCTCGTGACTCATGCCTCGTGACCATGACTCATTGAAACAGGAGAGTTCCCTCCGTTCAGGTGACCTGAACTCGTGAACATCCCGGCAGTCCGACACCCCACTCGGTTCGAAAAAGTCGTGACGCCGGAGACATTGTGCTCCTCGGACGGTATCTTTTGTGATGCAATTACCACCTCTCTTCGAGTAATCCGCCGGACTCATGGCCGTTGACAATGCTTCGATCTCCATCGACGACGTGCTCCAGCACATCCGGCCCGCCGTGCGGGAGCGGAGCGAGTACGTGGTGGACATGCCGAGTGGAATCGACGTGAAGCTCAACCAGAACGAGAGCCCGTTCGACCTGCCCGAGGAGATGAAGGAGGAGCTTCTCGATGCATACGCGCAGGTCGAGATGAACCGATACCCAACCGAGCAGCCTGAGGAGCTGCGCCATGCACTCGCCGAGTACGACGGCGTTGACCCAGAGCGCATCCTCGTGGGCAATGGCTCCAACGAGATCACGTACACCTTCGGCCTCGCCTTCCTCGATCCCGGCGACCCCGTGGTTCTGCCTCGGCCGATGTTTTCACTCTACGAGAAGGTGATGCGCCTCCAGGAAACCGATCTAACGAGCGTGCCGCCCCGCGACGATTTTCGGTTCGACGCCGGGGCGCTCGCGGCGGCCGCGGCGGAGACCGACGCCGTCCTGACGGTTCTGACTACGCCCAACAACCCGACGGGCCTGGCCATGACGCTCGACGAGATCGAGCATGTGGTGACGGCAAGCTCGGGCCTCGTGGTGGTTGACGAGGCTTACGTCGAGTTCAACCCGGAAGGCACCGCCATTGAGCTGCTCGACCAGCACCCAAACGTTCTCATTCTCCGCACCCTGTCGAAGGGCTTTGGCCTGGCGGGCGTGCGGCTTGGCTACCTCATCGCCCATCCGGCTGTGGTGCAGGAGCTCATGAAGGCGCGCCTGCCGTTCATGGTGGACCGCTTCGCTGAGCAGACCGCGCTGGCCGTGCTCCAACGACCGGGCCTCATCGAGGAGCGCGTTCGCCGCCTGCAGGACTCAATCGGGACGCTCACCGAGGCCCTACAGGCCATGGACGGGGTTGAGGGGGTGCCGTCCCAGGCGAATTTCGTCATTTTCACGACCCCCGCTCCAGCCGACGCGCTGCAGGACCGATTGGCCGACCGCGGCGTTCTCGTCCGCAACATGGGCGGATACCCGGAGCTGGAGGGCTACCTGCGGGTCAGCGCCGGGACCGAAGCGGAGAACAACGCGTTTCTGGGTGCGTTGGAAAAGTCGCTTCACGAAGTTGCCCCCAGCCCTGGCACATAGTGGAAGATGCGTTCTCGGGGTCGACGAGGGGGGCGTTGACTCCTCACGTTCGGGCACTGGACACTCTCTCTGAATTTACTGAGTTCGCGATGGATTTTACTCGGGTAGACATCATTGGTCTCTCCACCAGCCCATCCAGCGGAGGGGCCTACGCCCTGGTGCTGGGAGAAGTGGAGGGCAATCGCCGCCTGCCGATCATCATTGGGGCGTTCGAGGCCCAGGCGATCGCGCTGGAGCTTGAGAAAATTCAGCCGCCACGCCCGATGACGCACGACTTGCTGCGCGACACGTTCGAGGCGGTGGACGTCGAGGTCACGGAGGTCGTGATCGATGAGCTTCGGGAGGGCACCTTCTTCGCCAAGATCCGCTACCGCCACGATGGTGAGGAGCAACAGCTCGATTCTCGTCCCAGCGACGCCGTGGCGCTCGCCGTTCGGGTGGACGCGCCCATCTACGTTGCGCCTATGGTGCTGGAGGAAGCCGGCATCGTGGCCGAGGACGAATCGGACATCTCCTCGCTCGCCGAACAGGCCGAGGAAACCTCGGGGGGCGAAGAGGAAGAGGCCGGGGGAACCCAGCTCGAGCAGATGCAAAAGAAGCTGGAGAAGGCCGTCGAGGAGGAAAATTACGAACGGGCCGCTGAGCTCCGAGACGAGATTCAGCGCCTGGAACAAGAACGGCAGCAAAATCAGAATTGACGCCGGGACGCTCACTCCGGACGAGTCTGGCGAAGCCTTGAGGAATGCCCCAAGGCTTCGCCTTTTTTATTGCCTGTGGACAGCGCCTCCACGTCTTGTAACGATCAGGGGGCGCTCGAACGCCCATACGCCCGAACGCCCATACGTCTCCACTGCATGACGTCGCCCGCCCACACTGTCAGCCGCCGCACGTCGCCCGCCGATCTGGACGCGGTCCCGGACCTCTTCGTCGACTATTGTACCGACTTTGACGCCGTGGCGGACTTCTACGCGGGGGACTGGCGAGATCCCGCGGCCCGGCACGAAGCGGCCGACGCGGCGGCCCGGCGCCCTGCCGACCGCGACACGCTGGCCGACGTGCT
>CAZRPQ010000248.1:0-4510 GCA_964601725.1 uncultured Salinivenus sp.
GGGGAGGCACAGGGCCGGGACGTACAGTCGGGAGGTCCCCAACCGGGCGGTTCTCGGACCGGCGGGCCTGAGGGGGGCGGCACGCAGCCCGGCGGCGCTCAGCCGGGGCCGTCGGGCGGTCCTCAGGACGAGTCGGCTGGAGGGTCCGAATCGAACAGGGAGGGCTCGGTCTGACGCCGCTCCAGCTCTTCGATGAGGCGGCGATTCGCGCGGGGAAAGGCGTAGTCGTCGAGGGCGTCGACGGAGACCCACCGGAACGGCTGGTCCTCCCGCGCCACGGGCGGGCCGTCCGCGATGCGGCCCCGGAAGGCGTGGAGGGTGATTTTGAAGTGGGAGTAGGCGTGGGAGAGGGTGTAGAACGGCTCCACGTCGTTCACCTCGATGCCAAGCTCTTCCTTGACCTCGCGTCGGCACGCCGTCTCCATCGACTCGCCCTCTTCCTGCTTGCCTCCCGGAAACTCCCAGAGCCCTCCCAGCAGGCCCTCGTCCGGGCGGCGCTGGATGAGGAGCCGGTCGTCCTCGTCGAACACGAGCCCCACGGCGATGTCGTGGTGGGGCACCGGCTCCGACGCGGGCGTAATCGGGTAGTCCTCCTCCGTCCCCGCGTCGTGGGCGCGGCACACCTCGTTGAGTGGGCACCGGTCGCAGTGCGGTGTGCTGGGGGTGCAGACGAGCGCCCCAAGCTCCATCATCGCCTGGTTGAAATCGCCGGGCTGGGCGGGGTCGAGCAGGTCGTTGGCGAGGCGGCGGAGGTGGCGCTGTGCCGTGCTGCTGGTGGCGTCCTCCTCCACGGCGAAGACGCGGGACAGCACGCGCGTCACGTTGCCGTCGAGGACGGCGTGGGACTTCTGGTAGGCAATGGACAGCACGGCGGCCGCCGTGTAAGGGCCGACGCCTTTCAAGTCCTTGATGGCGTCCATGGTGTCGGGGACCGTGCCGTCGTGCTCGTCGACGACGTGCTGGGCGGCCTCGTGGAGGTGGCGGGCCCGGGCGTAGAAGCCGAGGCCCTCCCAGCGCTTGAGGACCTCGTCACGCCCGGCCGCTGCCAGGGCCTCGACGGTCGGAAAAGCCTCCAGGAAGCGGTGGTAGTAGTCGCGCACCGTGTCGACCCGCGTCTGCTGCAGCATAATTTCCGCGACCCAGATGCGGTACGGGTCGTCCGTCTCGCGCCAGGGCATCGACCGCTTGTGCTCGTCGTACCAGTCGAGCAGGTCCCGGCGGAACGTCGTGCGCTGCCGGTCGGTGGGGGAGAGGGGGAGTTCGGGAATGGGGCCGTGGGGAAGAGGGTGAAAGGGAGAAAGGGCGAGGGGGGGTATGGGTTGGGGGTTTTGCGTTAAGCGTGCGGGGGGTAGTGCGTGTCATGCCCAAAATACGCACCACGCGATACGCACTACGCGACACGCACTACGCAACCCCCGGTCAGGATTGGAGGTCGATCCGAAGGACGAGGGTGTCGGGGGGCGTGTCGGGAGTGTGGGTGTGGAGGAGGACTTGGTGCGTGCCGGGCTCAGCGCCCTGTGGGATCCACGTAAACGAGCGCCCCGCGACGCCGCTGAGGGCCGGCCCGCGGAGGAGGGAGTAGCGCTCGACGGATCGTCCGTTCAGCTCCGCCGGGAGCGTGAGGATGAGCGGCGTGCCCGGCTCGGCGGACGCGCGCACCGTGTCCGGCGGAACAGACGGTGCAACCTGTGGGCCGGTGGCGGGTTCAAGTCGACCTTGGGATGTAACGTCTCCGTTTCCCGGAAGGCCCAGCAGGCCGAGGGCGAGGAGGGAAAAAGCAGCGCGATGAACGAGTGTCATCAGGCGGAGCGACACGATGAGCAGTCACCGACGACATGTCGTATACCCGACGGTCGGGGCGGTGTTGCTCGTGATCGGGGGCCTCCTGGGCAGCGGGGGCGTCCGGTCCGCGGCGGCCCAGACCGCTGTGGACGCGTCGGGCTTGGGGGCGTCGGCAGTGCAGTGGCGGCTCGTCCTTGACGGGGAGCGCGCCGAGTGGCCGGACACCGTGTCGACGGCCCCTGTCGACCGCCTGCAGGCCGTAGGGCGGCGCGTCCTCACGCACCTGCGCCGGAGCGGATACTACTACGCGAGGCTCGACTCCGCCACGGTGGACGCCAGCGCCACCCCGGCGTCGGTCCGTCTTCACGTCCACCGCGGGCCGCAGGTACGAATCGGGAAACTGCGCATCGATGGGGACAGTGCCGTCCCGGCGGACGAGTTGCACGCGCTGATGGAGACGCGCGAAGGAGACCGCCTCCGTCCAAACCGTCTCGAGGCCGACATTCAGGCTCTCCTGGACCGGTACGAAGAGGCCGGCCACCCGCTCGCCCAGATCCGTGTCGCCGAGACGCGCCTCACGACCGACGAGCCCCCGGCCCTGCGGGTCACGCTGCGGGTGGAGGAGGGACCCGCACTGTGGCTCCGGCGGATCGAGGTGCCCGACAATGCCCGAACGTCGCCGGAACTGCTGGCGCACCTTGCGGGCCTGGAGGTGGGCGCGCCCCTGCTCGACTACGACCCGGAGGCGATCCAGCGCCAGCTTCAGGAGCACGACATCTTTCAAGAGGTCGAGACCCCGAAGCTACGCGTCGGTGCCGACGGCGGGGCCGTGCTGCGCGTCCCCGTCGAGGAGGCTCCCCCCGGGGCCTTCGATTTCGTGCTTGGGTATCTCCCCCCATCCCGGACGCGTGACTCGGGACAGCTCGTGGGCACTGGCCACCTGCTGCTGAAGCACCTGTTCGGCGGGGGGCGAACGGCCGAGTTCACCCTCGACCGGCGCCCCGGTCAGACGAGCATCTTCGACGTGTCCCTCTCGGATCCGTACCTGCTCGGCCTGCCCCTGCGGGTGGAGGGGCGCTTCCGCGGAGAGCAGCGCGACTCGACGTACGGCGAGCGGGTCTATGAGCTCGAAGGCGGGTACCGGCTGGGCAACGGCCTGGAACTGACGGCCACCCTGAGCCGCGAGGTCGTGCGGCCGGGGCCAGCGGGGACGCCGCTCCGAGCGAGCCGTCAGCAGATCCCGCGCTCCAACACCCTTTTCTATGGACTGGGCGTGCGCTATCAGCGGATTGACCGGCCCCAGAATCCCCGTCGGGGCGTCTCTATCGACGTGCAACTGGCACAAGGTCGCAAGGAGCGCCGACTCCGCCGCATTACCGCCGACGGCGACACCACGCGGGTGTCCAATGCCTTTCGACAGGAGCGCCTCCGGGGGCGCGTCCGGGCGTACCTTCCGCTCTTCGATCGCCAGGTGCTTGCCGTAGGAGGGGAGGGCTCCGTGCTCCTGAGTCAGGACTACGACCGGAGCGATCTCTTTCGACTGGGAGGCGCCACGTCGCTCCGGGGCTACGACGAGGACCGGTTTCTGGGAAATGTCGTGGCCCGCGGACTCGTAGAGTACCGGCTGCAGCTCGATCGCGCCTCCTACGCCCACGCGTTTCTCGATCTCGGGTACGTCGCCCGCCCTGCCGTGGGGGCCACGACCGCCACGCGAGGCTGGCACCCGGGATACGGGCTCGGGGTTCGCCTCCAGACCGCCATCGGCCGCATCTCGGCCACCTATGCCCTCAACCCCAACGTGCAGAGCCCTGCCGACGGACGTGTCCACCTGGGGCTGTCCGTAGGGCTTTGAGCAGCAGTGTACCTTGGCGACATCCTCGTGGCCGGCCCCCCGCCGTCGGGTACGGTCGCCGTCGCGGCCGAGCTGCAGGAACGAGAACTTGATTTGATGCAGATACTTACAGATACTCAGTCTCCGATCCCGACATACTCGACGCTGCGCAGAATGTGAGGACCAACGCGTGGGTCAAGGGGTTCTCTCGTCACCAGTTCAACCGGAGGCCCGACCCCCTCCTCCAGCAGAACGGACACGGCCCTGAGGGATCCGATTCCGAAGAGTACCGTTGAACCTTCGAACATAATTTGCACATGTCTCGGCAGACCGGCGTCCTCGGTCCAACCGGAAACCCCGCGTCGATGCTCGACCCGGGCCAGCAGACGCCGGTGCCTCGATTGCTTCCCGGAGCAAATCTCCCGTCGCTATGCCCACTGGCCACTTTACGATTGGCGATCTTTCCTTTTCGTTCGACGGCGACCTGAAAGAGCTGGCGCACTGCCAAGAGATTGTCCGCGAGATTGAGCGGGCAGAGCAGCGACTCCGCCGGGCGTCGGGGTCGCAGGAGGTATTCTTGATTTATGACCAGGACCTTGAAGGCGAGCGCGGAACCTTCGATAAGATGCGGCTGCGCACGTACGATGACGCGAACAACTACACCCTCGACATTGGGGTGACGGACAACAACCCGCTTGGCATCTACGTGGCGTACGACCAGAACATCGAGGTCTACGACCGGGACAGCGGCGAGGCGTGGCAGATTGACCCTGAGGGAAACCGGGTCGAATCGACGGCACAGGACGAGGCGGGGGAGCCGGACGCGGCGGCGACCCAGGCCTCCGAGGCGTCGCGACAGCAGTCCCACCCTACTGAGTCGGCCTCTGAGGAGCCGGC
>CAZRPQ010000249.1:0-4500 GCA_964601725.1 uncultured Salinivenus sp.
TGCCCCTGTCCCCCGGATCGGAGCCTGCGGAAACATCTCCCCACGAAATAGAATGTGAGGGAGTCCGCGATCGCCGCGGAACGACGGGGGGGCGTTCACTTCTACCAATCAACACGAAGTATCTCTTATGGCTTTCCAAACCCAAATCACAACGCGTCACGTCGACGTGAGTGACCGCATCCGCGAGTACGCGCGGGATCGAACGGCGAAGCTGGAGCAGTTCTACGACAGGATTACCAGCGCACACGTCATTCTCGGCGAAGACAACTCCCCCGCCGAAAACAAAACGGCCTCGATCAACATCGACGTTTACCAGAAACGCCTCTCGGCCGAGGACTCGGCGAGCAGCCACGAAGAGGCGATCAACCTCTGTGTCGATCACCTGCGCCGTCAGCTCGAAAAATACAAGTCGAAGCTGCGGGGCAAGGACAAAGACGCCCATCGGTAACCAGCACGAAATAACCAACACGAAATGGGCCCACCCCCGGCTGGGCTGGGGCTGGGCCCATCGTTGGCCTGGGCGGATTTGTTGCCTGGACGGGGCTACGCCACTTTTTGCATGGGCTCTACGACTTTCTTGACCGTGTCCGCACTCGTCATGATGTAGAAGTGGATGCACGGAACGCCTGCGTCCATTAGCTCCCGGGCCTGGCGGATGGCCCAGTCCACGCCAATGTTTTCCACGTCCTCCGGGTCGGCCGCGTCTACCTCGGCGGCGAGCTCTTCGGGGATTTCGGTGTGAAAATGCTTCGGCAGGGAGCGCAGATGGCGCTTCCGCTTCAGAATCTTGATGCCCGGCACGATGGGCACGTCAATGCCGACCTCCCGGCATTTGTCGACGAAGTTGAAGAAGTACTCGTTGTCGAAGAACATCTGCGTCACGATGTAATCGGCGCCGGCGTCCACCTTCTCCTTCAGACGCATGATGTCCCACGCCAGGTTGGGCGCTTCGAAGTGGGTTTCTGGATACCCCCCCACCCCGACGCAGAAGTCCGTCGGCTCGGCGTTGACCAGGTTTTCCAGGTACTGCCCTTGATTCATGTCCTGGACCTGACGGACGAGATCGGCGGCGTACTCGTTGCGGGATCGATTTCCAGAGATCGACTTCTGGTAGCCCTTGTCGTCGCCCCGGATCGCGAGCACGTTCTCGATGCCCAGGTAATTCAGCTCAATGAGAGCGTCCTCCGTCTCCTCCCGGGTGAACCCTTTGCACAGGAGGTGCGGAACCGTATCGATCCCGAAGCGCGCCTCGATGGCCGCACAGAGCCCGATGGTGCCGGGTCGCTTCCGCTTCACGCGCCGCTGCCAGGTGCCGTCGTCCTGCTGCTCGTAATCAACCTCTGCCGAATGGCTGGTGACGTCGATGAAGGGCGGATCGAAGGGCATGAGCTCTTCGACCACTTGAAGGATGTCTTCCGCGGAGCCGCCCCGCCTGGGGGGAATGATTTCGTAGGAAATAAGGGGCTCCGATGCCTGCTCGAAATGCTCGGTAACCTTCATGCGGGGCGTGACATTCGTTTACGGATTTGCTTGATTGTGGCCGGGCGCGAGAAAACACCAACCATCATACTTTCCAATATCAACGGTGTTCGATGCTTGGAATTGTCTTTACTACTCCGGAAGAAGCAGCGCCGTTCGTGGAGAAGCACGTCGGGGGCCGGCTCGACGAACTAGAAGAGGGGCACCACTTAGAGGCCGGCGGGACCATTGCCACCGTGACCGGGCCCGGAAAAATCAAGGCGACGCTTGGCACGGAACGGCTTCTCCACCAGTACGACCTGGACCTTCTCGTGCACGCGGGGGGCGCAACTGCTCTCACGGACGAGTTCGAACTCGGAACGCTGGTCGGCGCAACCTTCGTCCTGGAAGGGGATCGAGTGGCCCTCGATGCGCCCTCCTATCCCCGCATGCCGCTCGATCTCCCTTTCGACCTCTCGACCGAGAGCACTCTCGTCTCGCAGGATCACACGGATGATGAGGACTCGGAGGAGCAGCGCTACTGGGAGCGGATCGCGGACGTGCGCGACACCACCGGCTACGCCGTCGCCTACGTGGCGGCCCAGCACGGCGTGCCGTGCCACATCGTGAAGGGCATTACTCACCAGGTGGACGCCGAGACCGATCTCGGTGCGGGACAGCAGCGGGAGGTCTACGAGGCGATCGCCACGTTTCTCCACGAGCACGCGGAGAAGACCGCACGCGACTCGTGAATCCTGGTGGGCACGAGACCGGGAAGGACCGTACAGGCCACGTCTCCCAACGACTCAGTTCCGACGAGTCCAAAGGTCCTCCCGCCACGACTCCGGAATTCCGTCCGATTGCCCCCACACGTATTCCAGCCGGTCGCTTTTCTCCCGTTGCTTCCGTCGTCGGTCGGCGCGGATCTCGCGAACCCCCACCGACACTCGTCCTCCCTGCGCCGTCGCCTCCTCCCGCTGAACGACGGGGTGCTCTTCGAAGGGACGAGGGTTGTCGGGATTGTAGAGCCGATACACCATGGTGCCGGCCCAGACGAGCAATGCGAAGAAGGTAAGTCCGACGAGTCCAGCGAACAGAAAAAACATTGCTTGGGGCGGAGGCGGCCACAATTCATCGAGATGCGGCTGTGAAGCGCAGGGGCCATCCTTTTCAAATTTCCACCCTGTATACCTAGAAGATTCAAGAAAGTTCTGTCTGCTACTCCTTCAATCTCGGTCTCAGGCGTTCCCCGCTGTCCCTACGAGCCACCTTCAGATTGCGTACTTGCCCCCCGATCTTGGTCGGGGTAATCCGCCGGGGCGATGCGTAAGGAGTCCTCAGGAATCGCCTCCTGGCGTTGCTGAGCCCGTTCCTGCTCGGCCTGTATTTCTTGAACCGTCTGACTGTCCACGTTCCCGAGATCTCCCCGGAAGGCCGTGTCGAGCAAGGTGATTGCGATGAACACAACCACGAAAATGGTACCGATCGTAAAGGTCAGCGCATTGACCGGATTGTCGTATTTCAGATGCATGAAGTACAGAACGACGAGACTGGCCTTCGTCACTGCGATCCCAATGGCCACCGGCACGGTGAGCGGCCCAAGGGGCACGTAGGCCGCCCCCACGGTAACGATCGTCAACAAAACGAGTCCCCCGAAGACCCTCAGGAGGACAGACTTGGGAACGATGTGTGGACCGTCGTGCGCCATAAAATCGTGAGTGCGTTGGTAAGCTCAATTCCTCAACCAATGGTGAACTGCCTCTTTCCCTATCCTGCTCAAAAGAGCACACCTCCCTCGTGAAACATGATGCATAAGAACTTTCGTCTCACGTTTCACGCATCACGTCTTCACTAATCTACGGAGAGCAGCGAGTGCTGCCGTCGTGCAGTTCTGGTTGACGAAGCACCCACAGTTCAGGAAGAATCAAATGAGGTAGAGCAGCGGAAAAAGGAAGATCCAGACGATGTCGACCAGGTGCCAGTAGAGCCCCGTAAGCTCCACGGGCGTGTACCACTCGCTGCTAAACGATCCCCGCCAGGCCATGACCGCAAGCACGCCGATGACGATCATCCCGATCACGACGTGCACCCCGTGGATGCCCGTCATCACGAAGTAGATGCTGAAGAACTGCGCCGCCGCGTCCATGCCGACCAGGTGTTCGTAGTGAGGCCCGTGCGGATCGAACGCCGCTCCGGGAAAGACGCCGTGCTCGAACTTGGCCGTGTACTCGAAATACTTCACCACCATGAAGGCCCCAGCCAGCCCGAGCGTGCCGAGGAGGTAGTACATACATTTCTTCACCTCATCCTGCTTGATGTAATGGATGGACAGGGCGACCGTGAGGGATGAGGTGAGGAGCACAATGGTGTTCGCCGCACCAAACATCTGATTGAGCGTCCCGCTCGCCGCGGCGAAGGTCTCGGGGCTCCACTGGCGGAAGACGGCGTAGGCGACGAACATGCCGCTAAAGAGCAGCACCTCCGTGATGAGGAAGACCCACATCCCGAGCTTCGCCGAGTCGAACTGCTGCTCTGACGAGACGAAGTGGTGTTCGAGATGGGACGGATGGTCGTGTTCACCGTCGGTGGTTTCGGTGGGGACCGGGGCCGTTTCCGTTGCCATGGGACTTCGGACTCTCGTGAGACAAGTGTTGAGGCCGGGATTGCTCCGTTACGCGCCCGCCGACTCCGGGGTGTCCTCCTTTGTCGGTGCAGAAGGAGCAGGCTCAGGAATTCGGGGCACCTGATCGCCAAGCGCTTCCCCGTCGCCTCCTCCAAACACCTCGTCGGCGAGGTGGAAGTCGTACGGGCCGCGCGTCACCAGCGGCGTGCGTTCGAAGTTGTGATGGCTCGGCACGGCAGCCACGTTGGTCCACTCCAGGGTGGTGGCGCCCCACGGATTGGCCGGGGCCTCCTCGCCGTACGCGAGCGACCAGAGGGAGTATCCCAGAATGAGGAAGAGCCCCGCGCCCAGGATCCACGACCCGTAGGTCGAGAGCTGATGCAGATTCGTAAAGCGCTCAGCATAGTTGGCGTACCGCC
>CAZRPQ010000250.1:0-4483 GCA_964601725.1 uncultured Salinivenus sp.
CTCCGTCCTGGCTCCCCCTGTTCGCCGTGACCACCCCCGATCGCACGCCGGTCAAGATTGGACTCGTGACGGCCGCATCGCTCGTCGTCGCAAGCATGATTGGGACCGGCATCTTCACGAGCGTCGGCTTTCAGGTCCAGTATCTAGACTCGCCGTTCGCCCTGCTGATGCTATGGGCCGTGGGGGGCGGGCTGGCCCTCTGCGGAGCACTCGTGTACGGCGAGCTGGGAGCGGCACTGCCCCGGTCCGGGGGCGAGTACCACCTCGTGTCGGAGCTCTACCACCCGTCGCTCGGCTTTATCGTCGGGTGGATCACGGCGACCCTCGGCTTTGCGGGCCCCATCGCCCTGGCCGCCATCGCCTTCGGCGACTACACGACGGCCGTCTTCTCCAGCCTGTCGTCGACGCATCTGGCGGCCGGCATCGTCGTCCTGTGTTCGGCCATCCACGGCACGAGCATCACGTGGGGGAGTTGGTTCCAAAACATCTTTACCGGCCTGAAGGTGCTGCTCATCCTCGTGTTCGTCGCCGCGGCCGTCGGGGCCGATCCGTCGCACACCATCTCCATTGTGCCGGACGCAAACGGACTCGCGGAGATTGTGAGTCCGGGCTTTGCCGTCTCCCTCGTCTTCGTCACCTACGCCTACGCGGGCTGGAACGGCGCGATCTACATCGTCGGTGAGATCCGCGACCCGCAGCGCAACATGCCCCGGTCTCTGGTGCTGGGGACGACGCTCGTGACGGTCCTCTATCTCTTTCTGACGTTCGTCTTTCTCTACACCGTGCCCACCTCCCAGATGGCCGGGGAGGTGGAGGTGGGATACCTCTCCGGAAAGGTCATCTTCGGCGATGTCGGGGGGCAAGTGATGTCGCTCTTCATCGCTCTGCTACTTGTGTCCACGGTGAGCGCGATGGTGTACCTGGGCCCCCGCGTTACGCAGGCGATGGGGGAGGACTCCCGCGCGCTGCGGTGGCTCGCCGTCACGAACGACCGGGGCGTTCCGGTCAACTCGATCCTCTTCCAGATGGCCCTGGCCCTGGCCTTCATCTACACCTCCACGTTCGAGCAGGTGCTCATCTACGCCGGGTTTACGCTCACGCTGTCCATGGTCCTCACGGTCGCGGGCGTTTTTGTGCTGCGCTGGCGGAGGCCGGAGGTAGAGCGGCCGTACGTAACCTGGGGCTATCCGGTGCCGCCCCTCATCTTTCTGGCGGTCAACGCCTGGATCCTCACGTACGTGTTTATCGACAAGCCCACCGAGTCGCTGATCGGGCTCGGCATTGTGGGGATTGGAGCGCTGCTGTACCTGGCTAGCCGCTGGTTCATTTTCGAGGAGACGGCCCCCGAGAAGGGCCCTGAGGAGGCCCCGGAGGAGGACCCTGTGGAGACATTCTCGCAGTAGAGCCGTCCTCGTGGTAGAGCCGTTCTCGTAGCTCTGGCGCTGTCCTTCTGGCCGCCCTCGGCAGGATTAGGGCCGGACAGGGTTAGAGCCGGAGGTTGAGACGGGCGAAGTAGAAGGCGCCGTTAAGGCCTTGCTGCACTGGTGCATATTCGAAGACCCCGAGAAAGGTATTTCCGAAGACCTGCTGGTCGGGGAAGTTGTTGAAGAGGTTGTTGGCACCGATGCTGAGCGTGGCCTCCTCAGTAAGCTGGTACGACGCGGTGGCGTCGACAATCCACTGGGGACTGTGTACCTGACTCTCGGCGAATCCGGGGCGCACCTGCTCCCCGAACCGAACCGTGCGCAGCAGGAGCGAGACGGGGCCTCGCTCGAGGTCAGCCGACAGAGTGATCTTTGACTCCGGGTTGCTCTCCGTGAGGAATCCCTGCTCCTGGCGGCCGAAAAACACGTCTTCCACGCTTTCTCCTGCCGCGTCCTCGTCGAAGTTCTGACGGACTGTGGCAGGGACGTTCAGCGTCTCGATCTCGGTGTCATTGAAGTTGGCCGACGCCGAGAGGTCCGCGTTCCCGAGGGCGGTGTTGAGCCGATAGGTGGCGACTACGTCAAGCCCAGTGGTTTTGGTGTCCACGGCGTTGGCAAACAACTGGGCGCTCCCCGCCCCCACCTCCGCAAGCAGGTCGGCGAGGCCCGCACTGAACTCCCCAGTCAGGACCACGCGGTCGTCCACGTTAATCTGGTAGGCGTCCACGGTAAGGTCGAAGTTCTCGAACGGGCTAGCTGTGAGGCCCGCGCTGTAATTCTGAGCGCGCTCCTCGTCGAGGCGTGGAATGCCCAGCACGCGGGCCACCTCGCTGTCGTTGCTGAACGTGCCGACGTTTTGGAGCTGGCCGGTGTCGGTGCTGATGTCCGTGCGCACCTCATTGAAGTAGATCTGGTGCAGCGATGGGGCGCGGAACCCACTGCTTGCCGAGCCCCGCAGGTTGAGCCGCCCGTCGAGGAGGCCGAGCCGGGCCGCGAGCCGCCCGTTCAGGGTGCGACCGAAGTCGCTGTAGTTTTCGAACCGCCCGGCGGCGGTGACGAGAAACTGCTCGGTCAGGTTAAACTCCGTGTCGATGTACGCGGCGACGTTGCTGCGGGTGCGATCCACCTCATTCTCGGGCCGAAAGCCCACAAAGCCCTGCGAGCCCGGATCTTTCCCGAGCGTGTCGCGGGTCACGAGTTGGGGCGACGTCCCACTGGTGTCGTCGATGAGCTGCACCCGGCCGTAGTCCCGATAGGACGCCTCTTCCCCGGCAAAAATCTGGTAGTGATCGATCCGATAGGCCCCGCCGAAGGCCACGTTGATGCCGGCCAGCACGTCCTCGAAGAAGCGAGACACGTCGAGGTTGGCCGTGTTTTGGCTAAATTCGTGCTTGCCGGCGTAGATGCTGGTGGGGCTGGATTGCAGGAGCGAGGCGTTCACCGTATTGTCCATCTGGTAGTCCAGGCTGTTGCGGCCAAACGAGTTGCTCAAGTCCCAATTCCAGCCCCCAACGGTTCCCTTCACGCCAATCGTGAGGGACTGATCGATGACGTCGGAGTTCATCTCCGGCTGAAAGCCGTTGCGGAACAGGTCCGGGTTTTCGTTGGACGGGCGGAAGGGCATCGCCGTAAGGTCAGAAGGGCGGCGGCGGAAGGGGGCCCCGATCCCATTCTTGTAGGAGAGCCCGCCGTAGGCATACAGCGTGGCTCCGTTCTGTAGCCCGAATTCGGAGTTCAGAAAGACGGCCCCCTGCTGGATGTCCGACTGGCCCACCCGGTACCGGAAATCCTCCCGCTCCAGTCCGCGATCTTGAAGAATTTCATTGTCGATTTGGCGAGCCTGCTCCGGGTCGTCCGTGAATGGATAGGCGAAGAAGTTGCCCTGGTCGGACTGGTCGAAAATGATCAGGCTGTTGCCGTCGGCGATGTTCGTGCGCTCCCGGTCTCGAAACATCCCGGTCACGTTGACGAAGCCGCTTTCTCCAATCCCGAACCCATAGTTGGCCTCCACCTTCACGAGATCCCCGCCGCGCACCTCACGGGCTCCGGTCGTGACGCTGGCCGTAAGCTGGTCGGTGGCCTCCTTCAACTGCAGGTTGATAACGCCCGCGATGGCATCGGAGCCGTACTGGGCCGAGGCCCCATTCCGAAGCACCTCAATCTGCTCGATGGCCGCCGACGGAATGGCGTTCAGGTCCGTGCCGGCCGCGCCACGACCTGCGGTGCTCAGCGTGTTGACGAGGGAGCTCTTATGGCGCCGCTTCCCGTTGACTAGGACGAGAAGCTGGTCGGGGGGGAGGCTGCGCAGCGTAGCCGGATCGACAAACTCTGTCGCGTCGGACGAGGACTGCCGGTTGACCTGAAAAGAGGGGGCAGTGTAGTTCAGGAGCTGATTGAGGTCCGTCTGTGGGGACTCCCCGGCAAGCTCGTCGACCGCAATCGCATCGACCGGTGCGGCCGACCGGAGAACCGACCGCCCTTGTCCGCGGCTCCCAACCACGACGATGTTGTCGAGCGTGGATCCGGGTTGGAGCCGAAACTGGACCGTCGTGGTCCCGCCGGCCTCGACCTCAACCTCTTTTTGCAGGGAGGTGTACCCGACGAAGCTCGCGCGGAGCGTGGCCTGGCCGGGCGCAACCGTCAGGGCGAAACGGCCCTCGGAGTCGGCAGACGTGCCCCGCCCGGCGCCAATCACCTGCAGGTTGGCGCCGGCCAGCGGCTCGCCCGTCTCGGCGTCAAGCACCTGTCCCTCAACGGTCCCAGTGTCCTGGGCATGCGCCGCCGGGGGAAGCAGAAACAATACGAGGCCACACAGCACCGCGGCGCTAAGGGCTCGGCTTGCAGCCGCGCGCGAGAACGAAAGAAGAGTAGCAGTTGGCAACATGGGTAGGACCGATGGTGGAATATTTCGCGTGACAGGACGCTGCGTCAGGGACAGGCCCCGATAGACAGCTTCTTGTAGACAGTTTTCTGTAGTCAGCTTCCAACTAAGCGATCCTCACGGGGGAGAACATAGAAATTTGTGTTAGAGCCTGGGGCTTTGTGTTTTGCAACCGCGT
>CAZRPQ010000251.1:0-4472 GCA_964601725.1 uncultured Salinivenus sp.
TCAGTATCACGCGAGCTACGATCCGGTGGCCGGTCGCCAGCAGGAGTACGATCCAGGAGAGGAGGGACGTTTCACGGCGGGCATCGACGTTCAGTTGACGCGGATGTCGGCCCTCTCCGCGGACCTGTCGCTGTTCCTGTACGGAACCGACACCGTGGGAGGAGCCGACCGGTTCAACGCAGGCAATTATGGGTCTGTACGGGTGCAGTATCTCCGTCGAGGAGACGGGCAGACCCTTCGGATTCTGGGCCGGTACCGGCAACAGGAGAAGAGCACCCTGCCGATCCGCAATGGGTCGGATCGGGAGCTACAGGTTCTCCCGAGCCACGGGATGCTTCAGGCGCGGTACACGGTTGGCCTCTCGGAGAGCGTTGATGTACGCGTCTCCGCCGCTGGACACTGGTACGGGGAGACGACGGCGTTTGGGGGCAAGACGCTGGGGACGATCGGCGTTGAGCCCCGCTTTGCAGTTGGGGAGAGGGTCTCGGTTGCGCCCCGTGCCGCCTATACCGCTGGGGATATCACGGGCTTTGAAGGAGGGGTCGGACTCATGGGTCAATTCTGACGGCGTGGTTTTCTTGGGAGGAGAGGTGTGCTTGTCGCGTCGTTTTCCCTGCTGCGGGGGACCGGTGAAAAAGAAGGGCGTCAGCAAGCTCCAGGACCTCTCTCGGGAGCGAAATCCGCACGGTGAGGCCAGATCGAGCCGCGCCTCAAGGGGGCCGCCAAGCCGGGGGGCGACCGGGCCGTCGTGGCCGAGAACAACGTGGACCGCATCGCCGGCGACCACGACATTGACGTCTCCGGCGCCGCGCAGATGCGCGACGTGGTGGGCCTCGTTCCTGATGCGTAACAAGGCAAGACCGCGTAACGAAACACCAGGCAGACTCAACGAAATCATAAAATGGAAGCGCTTCGATCACCGGCGCTTCCGCCGCATTGCGCAATCGTACCCACAAGACCACCAGCCCGTTATGCCAGCTACAGCCGACCCAACTGCCGAGAAAGGCGAAATCCGAGAGCGACACCAAAGTACCGCCCGAGAGGTGATGCCGGATCACCTCGGCCTCTACATCGGAGGCGAGTGGACCGAGAGCGCCTCCGGGGACACCTTCGAGACGCGCGACCCGACGACCGGCGAGACGCTTGCTGAGGTCCCGGCCGGCGGCGCCGAGGACATCGACCGGGCCGTCGAGGCCGCCTGGACCGCCTACGACGAACAGTGGGCCGATACCACCCCCGCCGATCGCCAGCGCCTGCTCGAAACGATCGCGACCCGCGTGGAAGAGAAGGCCGAGGAGTTTGCGCGCCTGGAAGTGCTCGACAACGGGAAGCCGATCACTGAGGCGCGGGTCGACATGGGACTGGTCGCCGATCACTTCCGGTACTTCGCGGGCGCCGCGCGAGTCAACGAAGGGATGACCATGCCCGGCAACGGCGCGCGCCACGTCGAGACGATCCGGGAGCCCTACGGGGTCGTCGGACAGATCATTCCGTGGAACTTCCCGCTCCTGATGGCCGCCTGGAAGCTGGGGCCGGCCCTGTCGGCGGGGAACACCGTGGTGCTGAAGCCCGCCGAGGAGACGCCGCTGACGATCCTGAAGCTGATGAACGAGATCGACGACGTGCTGCCCGACGGCGTGCTCAACGTCGTGCCGGGGCTCGGGCCGGAGGCGGGCGCGCCGCTGTCGAACCACCCCGACGTTCGGAAGATTGCGTTCACCGGCTCAACGGAGATCGGCCGGAAGGTCATGAAGGCCGCCGCCGACACGGTGACCGACATCACCCTCGAGCTCGGGGGCAAGAGCCCGCTGATCGTCTTCCCGGACGCGGATCTCGATCGGGCCGTCGAGACGACGATCCTCGCGATCTTCTTCAACACCGGCGAGTGCTGCTGCGCCGGCTCGCGGCTGTTCGTGCACAGCGACATCAAGGACGAATTCCTCGACCGGTTGGCGGACGCCACCGAGGACATGACGGTCGGCGACCCGCTGCTGGAGGACACGGAACTGGGGCCGAAGGTCACGCAGGAGCAGGTCGAGCGGACGATGAGTTACATCCAGGAGGCCAAGGACGCCGGGGCAACGTTCGTGACCGGGGGCGACCAGCCCGGCGGCGACGGCGCCCTCGCGGACGGCTGCTTCGTGGAGCCCACCCTCATCGCGGACATCGATCACGACAACCGCGCGGTGCAGGAGGAGATCTTCGGGCCCGTGCAGGAAGTGTTCGAGTGGTCCGACTACGACGAGATGATGGCGCAGGCCAACGACGTGGACTACGGCCTCGCCGCGGGCGTCATCACCAGTGACGTGCAGCAGGCCTATCGGACCGCCAAGGACCTGGAGGCGGGCAACATCTGGATCAACAGCTACAACGACTTCCCGGCCGGCCAGCCGTTTGGCGGCTACAAGCAGTCCGGCATTGGTCGGGAGACGGCCTTCGAGGCGGTCAAGCACTACACGCAGACGAAGACGGTCAACTTCGCTCTCGAGTAAGGGGAGCGAGGGATTTTCGCGGAAAACAGTCCGGCCGCCGTCCGCCTCGAGGCGGGGGCGGCCGGGTTTTCTTTTGGACTCGGTCCGCACGGCAGCGCATGTCAGAGCCCCCTCAGTCCTTTCCGTTTCCCGAGTGGGAGGGACAGCGGACCCAGCACGTGGCCCTCTCCCCCGACGGAACGCCCTTCGCGATTCCCTCCGGCGCCCACGAGCGCCTGCACGCCCTCGTGGTGGGAGATACGGACGTGGTGGCGCAGGCCAAAGGGTCTCCGCCGAAAGGGACGAAGGTTGAGCTGGCGCTCGCCGGCTGGGTGCAGCTCCAGAGCGACGAGCTGATTGATCGGATCAACGTCGACGCGCCGGACGGATTTGCTGATGCGGCGATGCTCCGCGAGTTTGCCACCCTGCACGACGCCGGCGTGGCGTGGCTCGCGTTTTATCCGTCCGGGGACACGCTCAAGCTGAAGGATCCACAGCGCGCGTCGTTTGCGCGAAGCGGGCCGCGCGTGCCCGTGCCCCTTGACGCTCAGGCCTGGAGGCCCGAGTGAACGGCGCTGTTCTTCGGGGTGGATGTCTTCCGGCCTGCAGGAAGCCCGGGGGGGCGTCAGTTGTGCAATCATCGAAGCATCGATACGCACGAATCCGAGCGGACTCTGTGGACTCGATCCGGACGATCACCTTCGACTCGTACAGCACACTGGTTGATGTGGAGGCCGTCGAGACGGCCCTCGCGGACCGGATCGACAATCCCGAGCCCGTCTCCCGGCACTGGCGGTCGCGATCGCTGCTCTACACGGTCGTCACGAACGAGATCGACCAGTACGACTCCTTCTACGCGTTGAATCGCGCGGCGCTGGAGCACGCCCTCGCCAGCCACGGGATTGAGCTTCCGACGGCCGAGCGCGAGGAGATCCTTGCAGCCTACCACGAGCTCGCCGTCTTCGACGACGTGCGGAAGGGGCTCGGTCGCCTGAACGACGCCGGCTACGAGACCTACGTCGTGTCGAACGGCACGCCCGAGATGCTCGCGTCGATGGTCGACCACGCCGGCATCGGGGCGTTCGTCGCGGGCACGATCAGCGCCGACGAGATCGAGACCTACAAGCCGAGCGCCGCGCTCTACCGGCACGCGGCCGCCCGAACCGGCACCCCGATCGAGGCCGTTGCCCACGTCAGCGCTCTCTTCTACGACGTCCTCGGGGCCGGCCACGCCGGCATGACCGGCGTCTGGCTCGACCGCGGAACGGGTCCGTGGGACGACTTTGCGGGGACGCCCGACGTGACCGTGGAGAGCATCCACGATTTGTCCGACCGGCTCACGGCGCACTGACGCTCGCTGTCGCAGCGCAGGGAGCGAGGTGGATCTGCGGTGACAAGTCTGCGCTTCTCCGTCAGATCTGCACACTGCCCCCGGGCTGGGACGGTCTCTGTGAGAACTCAGGGGCGGAATGTGCGTAGCGCATCGAACGCTATGGCACCGCCGGTTACGACTGCACCTACGCCGAGCGCCTGGGGCACGGCGAGGCCGCCCAGGCCCTTCGGAAGAACGTCGACGTGAGTTCAGCCAGGAACGAGCGCATGACCGAACTGACCGAGTCGCTCCTGAATCCGGAGGCGCAGGAGAAGGACGCCGGGTAGCGTCTCTGGGCCGCTCCCGGAACAGTCCTTGTACTAAATACTCTGTGAGCCCGAGGGGCACACAATAATCACGCTGGGAGGCTCGTTTGAGTCAGTGTCATGCCCCGACTTCCCAGCACTGCTAATGATTGGGACCCCGCATGCAGCCTACCGATGAAGAACTGGTGACGGCGTACCTGGAGGAGGACGACGATCAGGCCTTCCGTCGGCTTGTCGAACGTCACCAGGACCGCATCTTCGGCTACCTCATGGGAATGGTCAAGGACCGGGCGGTGGCCAATGATCTCTTTCAGGAGACCTTCGAGCGCGTGATCAAGGCCATGCAGGGCCAGCGCGGGTCCT
>CAZRPQ010000252.1:0-4469 GCA_964601725.1 uncultured Salinivenus sp.
CGTCGAGGCAGCGTTTCCTCAGTCAACTCACAGCATTGAAGTGCGACCTAACGTTCATACCACCCCGACGTTTGCAGTCGAATTCCGTGTAACTCCTTCCTTAACCCGTCCCTCGACCTCGATCTCCCGCGCCTCTCCCCCGACGAATCGGTCGACTGGGACCGGCTGGCCTCATAGCCGCCTTCCCCCATCCATCCGTCCACACTTCCACCCATCCATCCCTACGATGACCGCTGGCATCTGGACGGAGACGATCCCGGTCCGCTCCTCCGACCTCACCCCGCATGGCCCCGCGTCGGTGCCGGCCCTGTGCGTTTACCTGCAGGAGGCCGCCGGCCACCACGCCGACGATCTGGGCGTCTCGCTGGGTCGGCTGCAGGAGGAGGACCAAGCCTGGGTGCTGTCCCACCTGCATCTTGCGCTCGACCGGCCTCCGGTCCGGGACGAGACGGTAACCATCGAGACGTGGCCGTCGGGGCTGGAGGGCCTCTACGCCACGCGCGAGTTCGTGCTTTCTACGGGTACCGAGATCGGGCGCGCCACGAGCCGCTGGTTCGTCATCGACACCGAACGGCGGCGCCCCGTGCGCCCGCCGCGCTCGCTCTACGACCTGGAGACGCCGGACCGCCCCCTCCCGCTTCCGCACGAGTTTGACGACCTTCCCGCACCGAACCGCGTGGACCACGCGGCCTCCTGGACGGCCCGCTACCACGACCTCGACCTCAACCGGCACGTCAACAGCGTCCGGTACCTGGAGTGGGCCCTCGGCACGCTTCCCGACGACTTCTTCGACACCCACCAGTGCACCGGGGTGGCCCTTCAGTTCCGGGCCGAGGCGACCCTCGGCACGCCCGTCCGCGCTACAGCCCAGATCGAGGCGTCCGGTAACAAACAGGTTGCTCGGCACGCTCTAAATCACGCCGAGTCGAACGACCTCCTGGCGGTGGCCCGAACCATGTGGGCCCCTCGGTCCTGACCCATCTCGCGCACCTCTCATCGACCTCCGCGCCCCATGTCCCACGAACCTGCTCTCTCCATGTCGTCCATCCGAAGCTTCTTCGGGCGCCTCTTCACGTGGCCGTTCTTCGTTGGCCTCGGGACGGGCATCGTCCTGGCACTCGGGGGCCTCTTCCTCTTCTCGTTCATCATGATGCAGCAGCTCGAAGACCAAGCCAGCGGACCGAACGCCGCCCCTGTCTCCGCACCCAACATCTCAGAGCAGGCCGCCCGCTCCGTCCACGGCACTGTGCCGGACGACTGGACGATCCGGCCGGTGGCTAGCGGCACCGACTCGACTGCCTTCGACGAGGCGACGGAAGCGACGACCGTGGTCAACCTGTGGGCCACGTGGTGCGGACCGTGCGTGAAGGAGATGCCGACGTTGCAGTCCCTCCACACCTCGACGAGCGACAGCATCTCCGTCGTGCTCGTCTCCCAGGAGGAAAAATCCACGGTTCGCCAGTTCCTGGAGGACAAGGACTACAACATGCCGGCGTACGTGTCATCAGAGCTCCCGACGGTGTTTGAGGGAACGGGAATTCCGCGCACCTTCGTCGTCGACGCGGAGGGCCGTGTGCGATACCGCCACGTTGGGGCTGCCGACTGGAACGCGGACGCCGCCCACCGCCTCCTCCAGCAGATGCCCGAGAGCGGCTCCTAACCCGGATTCCTCACGGGACGCTACTGCGGCTTCAGAGGCGGCCTCCCCGAACATTCCGGGCCTACTCCTTCTGGGGCATCCGAGTCGGCCCCCGATCCTCAAAGAAGGAGCGGAGAGGGCCATTTCGGAAGCAAGATGTGATTGCCCGCCGCCTCGTCCGGGCAGCCCCACTGGCCTCCCCCTCCAATAGGGCCGCGTGGAGGCGCGATGCGCCCAAAGGACGATTCTACGTCACCATGCCTCCATGCTTCCACACCTCCCCACTTCCACGCCTACAACCTACTCCCCGGCCACGTCCGCCTCTACCGAGTCGGCAAACGCCTCCATCTGCGCCCGCATCTCCTCCACGAGGTCAGGCCGCTCGGCTGCCCGGTTGAAGCGCTCCGCCGGGTCGGTCCGCAGGTCGAAGAGCTGAGTGGTGTCGCCGGCCACCCGCAGCTTCCAGCGCCCCTCCCGCATCGCCTCCAGGTCGCCGAGGAAATAGTAGTACCGCTCCCGGGGCGAGGCGTCGGTCTTCCCGCGCAGAAACGGCATCAGGTCGTGCCCGTCTAGGGGAAGATCCGGTTCTTCGGCCCCGGCGGCATTCAGGAGTGTGCGGTAGATGTCGGGACTGGCGACCAACTCGTCGGTGTCCACGCCGGCCTCGATCTGGCCGGGCCACCGGAGAATGCCGGGCACGCGTGTGCCGCCCTCGTAGCTGGTGGCCTTGGACCCACGAAGCGGCCCCGTCGTGCCCTGGTGCCACGGCTTGTTGCCTGCCTGCAGCATCCGGTCCGGCAGGTTGAGCCACGGCCCATTGTCCGAAGCGAAAAACACGATCGTGTTGTCCGCGACGTCCTGCTCGTCGAGCGCCGCCAGCACCTCCCCCACGCTCCAGTCAATCGTCTCGATCACGTCGCCGTAGAGGCCCGCCCCCGACCGTCCCCGAAACGCCTCGGTCGTGTGAATGGGCAGGTGCGGCATGTTGTAGGCGAGATAGTAGAAGAAAGGCTCCTCACCTCCACTGTGTTCTTCGATGAACTCAGTCGCCTCCGCCGTGTAGCGGACGGTCAGGGAGTCCTGGGTGATGGGATGCTCCACCATCTCGGCCCCGCGGTACAGGCCCAGCGGCTCCTCGGTTTGCACCCAGGGCTTTCGGTAGTCGTTGGAGTAGGGCAGTCCGAACCACGTGTCGAACCCCTGATTGGGCGGCAGAAAGCGCTCCTCCTGGTAGCCAAGGTGCCACTTGCCCGCCATGCCCGTGGCGTAGCCGGCGCTGCTCAGTGCCTCCGCCAAAGTGCGCTCCTCGTCGGGAAGACCTCCCTCGCCGTCGGATCCGGTGTGGCCCCCGAACTCGACGCGCGGCATGTAGCGGCCCGTCATCAGCTGTGTGCGGGAGGGAACACACCACGAACCGGTCTCAAACGACGTAAACCGGGTTCCTTGCTCGGCTAGCTGATCAAGGTTCGGGGTTTCGATCGAGGGGTGCCCGTAGCTGCTGAGATCGCCATAGCCCAGGTCGTCGGCCAACAGGATGACCACGTTGGGGGGTTGCGGCTCGGGCTCGGGCGTGCAGCCCCCCAGAAGTACGCCCGCGATGAGACAGAGGATGATTCCAAACGTCCGACGCATGGGCATTGCACTTGGACCTTGACGCTAGCGATCTGACGTAGGCCTCCACGGCAACGCGCCCGCTTCGCGCTTGTCCGTCACTCCCGAAACAGAATGTTCTTCAGCACAAACCAGACGTTTTCCTTTTTCTCCCGGAGGCGGCGCGAGAAGTAGGGAAACCACTCGGTGCCGTAGGGCACGTATACGAGCATGTTGTAGCCCGCCTCCGCCATCTTGCGCTGAGTCGTGCGGCGCAGGCCGTAGAGCATCTGAAACTCGAAGTCGTCCGCCCCAATGTCGTGGCGGTCGGCGAAGGCCCTGGTGGACTCGATGAGCTGATCGTCGTGCGTGGCGATGCCGGAGTAGTCGGTGTGCTGGAGGAGCCGCTCCGTGTAGTCGAGGTATCGCTCCCGGATCTGGCTCATGTCCTGGTAGGCGATGGACTCGGGCTCCGCATAGGCGCCCTTGCAGAGGCGGACGCTCACGCCGAGCTCGCACATGCGGTCGATGTCACGGTCCGTCCGCTTGAGCATGGCTTGCAGGACCGGCCCCACGTGGTCGGGAAAGTCGGGGTAGACGGCCTCAAAAATGTCGAGCGTCGACTGGGTGAGGTCGCTTCCCTCCATGTCCAGCCGCACGAACAGGTCGTGCTCGACGGCCACCTCCAGGAGCTGCCGCAGGTTGTCGAGGCAGAAGTCCTCATCGATGAGCTGCCCCATCATTGAGAGCTTGATGGAGATGCGATTGCGCAGTTCCTCGGTGCCGTCGCGCGCCGCGAGGGTGCGGACGAGATCGATGTAGGTGTCGCGGGCCTCGGCGGCCACCTCCCGGTCGTGCACGTGCTCCCCGAGCCGGTCGAGGGCCACGTGGAGCCCATCCTGGTTGAGATCATCCACGACAGGGAGGGACTCGTCGAGCGTCTCGCCCGCGACGAAGCGACTTGCGAGAAAAAAGGGCAGCTTCATGCCGAACAAGCAACAATTGAGGGTGGAAGCGCTCCCATCCCCAACACGGAGGGCCCGGAAAAGTTGAGGCCCATCGCGGAGTGTGCACGCAATTTTACTCGCCCCCCCGGCGTATGTCCTCATCCGTCCCCGACGCACCGCCGGCTTGGGTGGCCGGGGCCGACGGCTACAGAGACGGATGGGTCGTCGTCCACCACCGGCCCGCAACCGGAACGACCCGCTGCCGCACGGTCGACTCCGTAGACGGCCTGTTC
>CAZRPQ010000253.1:0-4464 GCA_964601725.1 uncultured Salinivenus sp.
CTCAATCCCTCACAGGAAGCGCTTACCGATGCGTGAGGAAGTTCTTAAAGGCGGCGTCCCGCCGGGACGTCTCTACGTGGACGGGGGGAGCGCAAGTGTACATCGAAAGCTCGCATTCGGTATTAGATCCTGGAATAAGGGGTAGAAATTTCTGCACGGATCGGTAACATGCGATCGTCCCACCTTTCCCCCCATGTAACGGTCGGGCAATCCCGACGAACGAGGAGGAACGGCCCATTTTCGGAAGCAATTCAAGGTCTCGTCTTATGTTGACCTGACTCAGCGCTGGGGCAGGCAAATTTTCAAATGTCTGTCTGGAGGAAACTGCTGTGGAATACTCAGCGGCCCTGCCGCGCCTCCCAACAGACTGCACCTGGACGAGTCTCAGGTCAACGGCCCACCACACGCTTCCTCTTGCAGTCCGCTGTACCCATGGCCGATAATCACGACACGACACGCGACCTCGCGTGGTACCGGTCTCGTTGGGCCAAACTGACCAACCTTCTTTCTGTCTCCGACCCGGAAGAAGTCGTGCCTGAGGTTGAGCAACTGCACGAGCGTGCAGAAACGCTGACGGCACAACACGAGACGCTGACAGAGGCGGGAATGAACGACCCCGGGCATGCCCTCCGCATGATCGAAAACATGAAGAAGCAACTCCACGAGCTCTACGCAGAGAAGGAAGCCGCAGAGCGAGCCGAGACGCCGGGGGGCGATACCTTTGAGCAGTTGCGGGCCTTCCACGCTTCCCGGGAAAAACTCCAGCGCCAGATCGGCGTCTCGACGGCCGAGAACATCCTCGACATGGTCGAAAGCCTGACCGATCAGCTCGAAACGTTCTACCTGAACGAACAGCCCCGCAGCGCTCCTGAAGACCAGCCCCCCCGTGCCCGCCGCACCGTGCACCCCGACATCGACCCTCTGGTGTCGGAGGCGGAGCGGAACCGACTGGAGGACATGACAGACGAGGAACTGGATGCACTGTCGGTGGGAGCGTTCTGCGTGAACGACCAGGGGGACGTTCGGCGAGCCAACGAGAAGGCCCTCGGGTGGCCCGGCCTGACGGCCGATGTGCCCGCTACTCTTGAGGGACACAATTTCTTCACGGAGCTCGCGCCCGGCACCGACGCGCCTCTCTTCCGCGGCCGCTTCGACGCGGGCGCAAGGACGGGGGCGATGGACGTCCAGTTCTTTTACGGGACGGGGGCGGAGGGGGATGCCAGGATCGCCGTCCACCTCCACCGCAAGCCCGGCAGCACCGTCAACTGGATTCTTTTTCGTCCCCGGTGAAGCAGGCCTCCGCCCACCATGCTCCCTCGACCCGTACTCACGATCACTCGTCGCCAGCACCATGTTCGAAGGACACTCCAACCGGGAGTCGGCCGACGTGCCGCCCGTTCCCTCCTCAGGCGAGCGAGGGCCCAAACCTCTTTCGTCGGACAGGGAGGAGGCCACCTCGTCCCCTCTGGAGGAACTCCCACCCTTCAACGACACTGACGTGGGCGATGCGCTCGCAACCGCGACCGACGAGCGCCTCAACAACGCACCCTTTGGCATCATCCAACTCGACGACGACGGGGTCGTCCAGTTTTTCAACCGGTATGAATCGAACCTCAGTGGCGTCTCCCCCGAGGAGGCCGAAGGGTGCAATTTTTTCACGCAGGTGGCCCCGTGCACGAACAACTGGCTCTTCCGAGGCCGCTTCCGGAAGGGGGTCCGGCAAGACGACCTCGACGAGACCTTCACGTACACCTACACGTACGAGATGGAGCCCACGCTGGTCGACGTGTACCTGTACCGCGACGCGTCCCGAAACAACTGGATCATGGTAAAAGAGCACTGATCCTCCGAGCCCCCGCACGCGCCTCCCCCACCACGCCACAGACCAATGTCCATGTCGATGCGGACAGAGGCTCCCCCATCCCGCTCAGAGGACGTCGGGCAGCCGTCCCCGGTCGACAGTCCGGAGGTCGTCGAGACCCTCCGAGAGGCCCGCTCCCACTGTGCGGCGGTTGGAGACGAGCCGGCCACAAACCCGTGGCGCACGCTGCTCTACGACTGCCTCCGCGAACAGGGGCTGCCCGCGCTCGTCACCGAGGACTCCATCACGCCAGCGGGAACCCTCTGGACGGGAGCACGGCTGTGGACGAAAGCGTTCCGCGCTACGTCTCTCCAGGCCGGGGATCGTCTGGTCCTCGCCCTCCCGCCGTCGGTCGCCTTCGTGCAAGTCCTGGTGGCGGCACTCTGGGAAGGCTTCACCGTGGCTCTTGCGACCCCGCGCGACGACCTCGACGCGCTGTGCTCGGCGCTCGATGCGCGCGCGGCCGTCAGTTCCCGCGCGGGCTCCCACACCTGGGCGGCGGACGCCTACGCGGGGCCGGACTCGACGCCCGACACGCTCCGTCCGGCCGAGACGGAACGCACCCCCGACGTGCGGCTCCTGCTGCGCACCTCCGGCACCACGCAACTGGCGCGGTGGATTGCCCTCTCGGACCGCAACGTGCTGTCGGTGCTGGCGAGCCACCTCCCCCACCTCACGCTCCGAAACGCCCGCGTCCTGTCCGTGCTGCCCTGGTCCCACGCCTTCGGGCTGGTGCTAGATCTCTTCCCGGCGCTCCTGGCCGGGGCCGAGATCATTCGGGACCCGGAGGGGGGGCGCGATCCGTCTACCCTCATTGCCCTCGCCGACGCGTGGAGCGTGACACACCTGTCGGCGGTCCCCCTCACGATGCAACGTCTGCTTGAGCAGGAGGGGGGACCGTCGCTGCTCGACCAGCTGCACGGCGGCATCGTGGGCGGGGCGCCGGTGCCCGGCCCGCTCGCCGACCGCCTGTCGGAGACGCACCTCCGGGCCGGATACGGGCAGACCGAAGCCGCGCCCGGCATCACGCTCGGGCCGCCGGGGAGGTGGGCCGCGAACTACCTTGGACGGCCGCTGGGCTGTCAAGTCGAGGTGGCCGACGACGGCGAGCTTCTCTTCGAAGGCCCCAACGCCTGCGTCGGCGTCTGGCATCGCGGCGACGGCCTTGAGCGCGCCGCGCCGGACCGAACCGTCCACACCGGCGATCTCGTTCGCCGCGACGGCGACGATCTGTTCTTCGAAGGGCGCAAAGACACGTCGTTCAAGCTGTCCAACGGCCGCCTCGTGCGGGCGGGCGCCTGGGAGGCGCGGCTCACGAGCACCTATCCGTTTCTGCACGACGCGCTCCTGTTTACCCCGAACGGCACCGACATCGCCGTCGCCCTCTGTACCGATCGTACCAACACCGAGGTGCCGTCTGAGAAGGACGTACGGGATCTTCTCGGCGCACTGGGTCCCCGGCTCACCGAAGTGATCATCGTTTCCCCGGAGGAATGGACCCAGCGCCCGAAAGGCACGGTGAACCGTGACACAATGACCCGCCGGCTCCGAAGCGCCGCCTTCTCCCCGGACTGATTTGCACGCACCAATCGACCCGCGTGGCACCGTGTAGCCCCTCCGTCCCTGCCTCCACGCTTCCAAACCTCCACACTTCCAAACCTCCACGCTTCTCTCCCTCCACACTTTCCCCAGTAGCATGCCAACGCCCAAAGAACCCGGCCCCGGCCAAGAATCGGTTTGGGACTATCCGCGTCCGCCCGCCCTCGAATCCGTTGAAAAGCGAGTTCGGGTCGTCTTTAACGACACGACGATTGCCGACACGACCGACGCGTATCGGGTCCTCGAAACGAGCCACCCGCCGGTCTACTACCTGCCGCCCGAGGACATCGCGACCGAGCACCTGGAGCAGGAGAGCCGAACGACGATGTGCGAGTTTAAGGGCCGGGCCGTGTACCACACCGTCACCGTCGGCGATCGATCGGTCCAGAGCGCGGGCTGGAGTTACCCCAATCCTGTCGACCGCTACGCCGAACTCGTCGACCATGTCGCCTTCTACCCCAGCAAGATGGACGCCTGCTACGTGGGGGACGAGGAGGCGCGCGCGCAGGGAAGTGACTTTTACGGCGGCTGGATCACCGACGACGTGGTAGGCCCCTTCAAGGGCGCACCGGGCACCATGGGCTGGTAGCCGTCGCTCCGCCCCAGTCCGTGAAACCGGACCTGTCAGACCTGAGAGAGTGCGTGCTCGAGGTCGTCGCGGAGGTCCTCGAACGATTCCACCCCCACGCTGAGCCGGATCAGGGAGTCGGTCAGGCCAATCTTCTTTCGCTCCGCGGCCGGGATGGACGCGTGGGTCATGGAGGCCGGATGCTCGATGAGGCTTTCCACGCCACCCAGGCTCTCGGCGAGCGTAAAGACGTCCACCGCGTCCAGAATAGCGAGCGCTTTGTTTATGTCGTCGTCGGCCAGTTCGAACGACAGCATGCCGCCGTAGTCCGACATCTGCTTCTGGGCGAGGGCGTGGCCCGGGTGCGACGGCAGGCCCGGGTACCGAACGTGGCCGACCTTGGGATGCGCGTCGAGCATCTGGGCGAGCCGCCGCG
>CAZRPQ010000254.1:0-2309 GCA_964601725.1 uncultured Salinivenus sp.
TCGTGAGGACGTGCACAGCGGCCTCAGCCAGGGCGTCGGGGGCGTTGGGGGGGACGAGGAGCCCCGTCTCCCCCTCCCGAATCGCATCGGGAATGCCCCCGGTGCAGGTCCCAATGACGGGCGTGCCGCAGGCGTTCGCCTCCAGAAAGACGAGCCCGAATCCTTCGACGGACGGCGGGTCCTCCCGGGCCGGCATCACAAACAGGTCCGCGGCGCTGTAGTAGAGGGGGAGCCGATCGTGATCGATCTCCCCGACGAACCGAACCCGCCCGCGGACTCCACGACGGTCGGCGATGCGCTCGAGGCGGGAGCGGTCGGGCCCGGCCCCCGCAATGACGTGCGCTACGTCGGGGCAGTCCTCGGCAAGGGTCGGGAGGGCCCGCAGGACCGTGTCGATCCCCTTGTGGCGCACGAGGCGGCCCACCGTCAGCAGAAGGGTGCGATCCGTCAGTCCAAGGCGCTCTCGCAGCGGGGCGCCGTCGCGGGGCCGAAAGCGACCCGGATCGGTGCCGTTCGGGACCACGTGCGTGCGGCGCGGGGAGATGCCCTTCTCGTGTAGCAGGCCAGCGGTGTAGTGGCTCACGGGGAGGAAGGCATCCACCTGATGGAGAAGGGTCCGCCGCAGGCAGTCGTACGTCGCGCCGAGGCCCGGATAGGCGGAGGCCGGATTGAACAGCAACTCGCGGCCGTGGGCCGCGCACACGATGCGACGGGGCCGGCCAAGCAGGGCCCGCGCCAGAACCGAGGCGCCGACGGTTTGCCACTGGGCGTGAACGGCAACGTCAGCCTGTGTCCGCCGGGCCCGCGCCGGCAAGGCCGGAAGGAGAGAGAGGGGAAGCAGATCCGGACGGCCCGGCAGTCGGAGGACCCGAAACGAGGCGGCGGAGTCGACCGAGGCCGTGTCCGGCCGATCCGGCGCCATCACGGTCATGTGGTCCGCTCGGGCCGCCAGCCGGTGGGCGACCTCCCACGAATACGTCTGAATGCCGCCGACGTCGGGCGGAAAGTCCTGGGTGATGAATAGCAGGCGCATGGACACACCAAATTGAAAAGACACACGGCGAGGGGACCCGTCACGAATTCCGCAGGGGAGCGGGGCTCTCCTCGGTCCCCGAACACGACGAACTCCGGGGCGGCAACAGGATTCGAAGGGTCACGGTCAGGTCAGTAGTAGTCGTATTTTTCGAGATTCAGGTGGGGGACGTGCTCGTCCAGCGAGCGGTTGCCCTCCTCGTACACCGTCAAGATCTCTTCCTTCAATTCGTCCGTTATCCGGATCTCACTCCCCCGCGAGAAGTCGGGCCACCGGAGGAGGTGGCGTCCCTTCTTGATGGGGGTTCGCAGCGACCACGTGTCTGCCGACCGCGACCGGACGTTTTGCCCGGCACTACCGGGGCCAGAAAGAGCGTCCGCAATCGCACCCCCCTCCGGCACGCCCAGAAAGTCAAGCCACTGCCGCAGAAACGCGGCGCTGTCCGCGCGGAGCAGTTCAAACGGCAGAAAGAACACGTTCTCCGGGCCAACGGCCTCCCCCAGCCGCCGCCACCAGAGCGCATAGTTCAATTTCAGCCCTCCTCCCTTGTTGTATCCGACCACGTCGTGGAGCAGGTGTCGGACCCACGCCTCGAAGTTCTGCTGCCCCGCCCCCCTCACCCTGTTGGACAGCTGGGCATAGCTCGAGGCCAGCTTGGTGTCCTGACGCCGGGGCGTGAGGAGCACCTGGACGCGCTCGTATCCCCACCCCCCGGCCGCCGCGCGCAGCGCCCGGAGATGACTGGACACGGAACACAGGTCGTGCCGACCGTGCGTGTGTCGCCTCGGACTGGGCGGGAGCCCACGGCTCTGGACCGCCCCCGGAATCCAGGGACGAGGGGCGGCGAGTCCTCCAAAGATCCGCTCGTCCGAGACCACCACGTCCCGCGCTGGCTGCCGGCCCCCTTCGCCGAACGGGTCCCCCTCGACTCCGCTCCAGAATCCCGGGGAGAAGCTGAACAGGTCCCCAAACCGAAATGTCCGGGCCTGGACCTCGAGTTCAGGCACCGGGAAGCACGCTGCCGACTCAATTCGCTCGAAGACCTCCCGTTGAAGAAACGTGGTGGCCGTCTTGGAGGGGCCCACGTGAATGGAAAGCGTCGGGGCACTCATGCCTCGCTGGCACAGGTTGAAGGCTCGGTACCGGCACGAATATCGCCAGCCCATATCGGGCGATGGGAGGGAGGTTTCCACGCCGAGCCCGCCGGCGGCCTCGGTGTGGCCCCACATTTGACTGTGTGTGGACGAGGAGATCCGCCTCGCGCTTCGGCCCCCGG
>CAZRPQ010000254.1:2409-4461 GCA_964601725.1 uncultured Salinivenus sp.
GCCCCCGGTCCGGATCCGCCACGGCGATCGTCGTGGACGATTTTGAACGCTACGATGTCGCCCAGCCGCCGGGACAGTGGGTCCGCGTAGACTCCAAGAAGGTCATTGTCGTCGGGTCGGCGGCCGAGCCGGGCCAGGGGGCGTGACAAACCGTGCAACGGAACGTCGCGAACGACTATCGGCAGGTGTTTGGAGGAACGCCCCCCCAGCGACCGGCCTCCACCACGATCTCCGGGGATTCGGATTCGACCGGTGACGTCTTGAAGGCAGATATTGACGCCATCAAGCTCCGTCCGGCGCGGTGAGGTCCCGCCCCGTTCCACGCCCGTCTGTCCCCCGGACCAAGGAGACGGACCAATTGCGGAGCAGGTGTCTTGAAGAAAATCACTAATTGCGCGATCGGGTCTCTACCCACTATGGCTCCCCCCCGCGAAGGCTACGTCCTTCACAGCTACGGCCCCGACCGGTACGTGAAATACGTCGTGGCGTCGGTGCATACGCTTCGGCGGCACGACCCGGATCGGCCCGTCGCCCTTTTCTGTCCGGAGAATCACCGCGCCTTGCTGGAACGACGGGGACTGGATACGCACTTCGATGTCCTCGGCGACCTGCCGCCCGCACACCAGTCGATCGTCGGGTTCAAGCACCACCTTCACAAGTTCAAGGCGTTCGACCGGTCGCTCTTCGTAGACGCCGACGCGGTGTGGTGTCGCGATCCGGACCCGCTCTGGCAACAGTTTGCGGCATTCCCCTTCACCGCCACGGGCCTCCAGAACGCCGACCACTCCTTCGGGGGACGGAAGGGCCTGGGGGTCATCGTCGACGTGCTGCTGGGCCGGCGGCGGCGCACCCTCCGGCACCTGGACATCACGCACCTGCCCCGCGTGCAGGCCGGCATGATTTACGCGCAGGACGAGGCGTGTACCCGAGCGGTGGACGAGCGGGCCGCGGCGTTTTTTGACCGGGCGGACGAAACTCACTTTCGGACTCAACGCGAGGAAGAACGCGGGGAACGAACGTGCGAGTGGAGCCTGGCGCTGGCCATGAGTGAGCTCGACCTGCACGTGTTTCCGTGGTTGCAGGGCCACAACAGCCCACAGCTCGACTACATCGACAGCCTGACCGACCACGACCCGGACTTCCGAGAGGTGTCCCACCGCCTCTACACCAACACTCTCGTCCACAGCCTGCGCGGCCTTCCGAACGCCACCCTGCGCAGCACCCTCCTGGGCCTCGCCGAGTGTTTCCCGGGCCTGGGGGAATACATGGAAGTGACGCCGTACGTCCTCCACTTCGGCTGGCTCCACCAGAAGCAGCACATCAAGGACTTTGCCGAGCGGACGTGGTCGCGGCTCTCCGCCGAGGAGGCGCGGCCCCGCCAGGTGCACCCCGAGGAGGTTGGACCGGGCGCCCGGGAGTGACCGTCGATGCCCTGGGAGAGCGACGTCCGGGGGAGTACGAGCGACGCGGCACCGTCCTCCGAGTACGGCGCGGTCTGAAAGGGCCCATGCCGGAGGGAACTCATCTTTTCCTTTCGGCTTAAGGGCACGCAATTACCCCTTTGCCTTCGCTCCCGGTCAACTCGATGCGGCCTACGTTTCATCGGATGGGGTTCCGCTGTGTCGTACTTGTGTGCCTCGCTGGATTTCTAGCGCTACATCCCGTCCATGCCCAAATGTTTGACCGTGCCGAGGTCGAAGTCGGCGCGACGGCCACGAGGGGCTCCACGACGCCCTTCTGGCTGCACGCCAATACCGACGGGCGCGTCGATCCCACCTCTTCGGGGGGAGTGGTTCGGGGACGCGTGGAGCGGACGATGCCAAACCGAACGGACCGAACGTGGGCCTTCGGATACGGGGTGGAGGCGGTCGGGCGGGCATCGGCCCAGGAAACCCTCTTCGTCCCGGCCCTATACGCGGAGGCACGATATGGCATCCTGCAGGCCCGTGTCGGCCGTAGGCCCGAGAGCATCGGCACGGTGGCGCCCCCCCTGACCTCCGGATCGATGGGGACCAGCCGCAATGCGACGCCGATCCCGAAAGTCCTGGTGCG
>CAZRPQ010000255.1:0-4429 GCA_964601725.1 uncultured Salinivenus sp.
GGACGTGGGAAGAGGGGATTTGCGGGAAGGGGTAAGAGGGAAGTGGGAGGACATGCGAGGCTTTCGGCGGAGTGGATCGGTGGAGTGAAAGGGAAAGGTGTTGATCAAGGAAGTGAGGAGAAACTTTCGGATTTGCGTGGTGGTAGGGACTTACGCTGCTGTACTCCGCACGAGTCCTGTGTTGCTATGACCATTACGATGACCAGCGAGGCCATTGACCAGATTGAGACGGTGGCGTCGAACAAAGAAATCGACCTCGACGAGACACTGCTGCGTGTGGCGGTGGTGCCGGGGGGCTGTTCGGGGTTGACGTACGACCTTGGATGGGAGACGACGGTGCAGGACGAGGACACCGTAGAGGAGCACGATGGGATTACGGTTGTCCTTGACAAGAAGAGCCGTCTCTACCTGGAGGATTCGGAAATGCACTTTACCGACGGCCTCAACGGGGATGGCTTTCACTTCTCCAATCCGCAGGCGTCTCGGGAGTGTGCGTGTGGGGAATCGTTTGGGGTGTAATTGGACCGCCGCGGTCTGCGAACGGTGGGCGGCAGAATTTTACTTCCTGGGTCCCCAGGTCCCCTGCAATTCTATTTCACTGTAGGCGCCGCCACCGAATCCGATCTCCCTCCAGGAGCCCGTAGGAGTCGGCAAATCCGGCGGGCGTTTCCAGGACAAACTGTGCAGGATCATCGGAGCGGTAGCGCTCGCTGGAGAAGGGCGTGGTGTACTTGGCAATATTGACGATCTGCGAGTCCGCGCTGACGAAGATGATGTCGAGCGCCACCGGCGTGTTCGACATCCAGAAGCTGCGGGGTTGCTCCTCGTCGAAGACGAACAGCATGCCGCTTCGGTCATTCGGGAAGCCTTCGCGCTGCATCATGCCGCGCTCCCGCGCCGAGTCTGTCTTGGCAATCTCGATGTCGATGGTGACGGTCGAGTCGCCGTTTTGAACGACTGCGAGGCGTCCCTCCCGGGTAAAGGGAATGACGTCGGTGGTGTCGGTTTCCGCCGTCGACGAGGAGTCCCCAGAGCGGCCGCACGCCAGGGAGACGCAAAGCAGTATGCCGCACAAGAGAAAAAGCGGCGTCGCGTGCGGGGGGAGGAACGTCGACGTGGCGTGGGGAGTCATCGTGTGCGGCGGGGGGCGACGAGCAAAAACGAGATCCTTTGTTCACCTCCTTCCACGGGTCCGGTGGGAAACGGATTCGATCTCGGCACCGCTCGGACTCCGTATCAGGAGGGCGATCGGGCAGCCACGGCCTCCCTGACGCCGGTTACCACCGACGCGACCGGTCGGTTGGCGTCGATGCTCCGGTGGGCCGCCTCGTAGGTCGGTCGCCGTTCGTCCAGCATCTGTTCGATTCGGGTCCGCTGCTCGGCCCGGGGCAGCGGGGTGCCCGCGTCGTCCTGGAGCAGAGGGCGACGGGTGTCGTCGTCGGCCACGCGCTCCAAAATGGTGTCGACCGACACCTCGAGGTAGATCACGAGCCCATGATTCCTGGCAAACGCACGGTTGGCGTCGTCCACGAGGGCTCCGCCACCCAGGGCCACCACGAGATCGTCGGTCTCGACCGTCTGGTGGAGCATCTCGGTTTCGAGGTCTCGGAAGTGACCTTCTCCGTCTTCGGCGAAGATGGCAGGGATGGGGCGCCCGTCGTGGGCCGTGATGAGGCGATCGAGATCGAGAAACGGCTGGCCCAGCCGGGCCGCCGCCTTGGGCCCGACGGTGGACTTGCCGCTTGCCATGAAGCCGGTAAGGTATACGCGCATGAGCGGAGTGTGGAGTTCGGATTTTAGAATGCGGAATGCCGAGTGGGCGGGAGCTGCTCCCGAGGGCTTGGTCGTCATGGAAAGACCATTCGACTCTCGAGGTTGTACTACTCCTTCTACTCCCACGCACCCAGGCTCCCCCGCCCATCAATGCCTCGCTACCGGATGCTCATCGAGTACGACGGAACCGACTTCCATGGGTGGCAGATCCAACCGGACGTGCCGACGGTGCAGGGGGCCCTGGAGGAGGCGGTGGAGACGATCGTGTCGGCGGACCGTCGGGTGACCGGCTCCGGCCGCACCGACGCCGGGGTGCATGCTCGTCGGCAGGTGGCCCACGTGGATCTGCCCGAGCCCCACGATCCGTTTCGGCTCCGGGGCTCGCTGAACGGCCTGACGCCCGGTGCCGTGGCGGTGCGTCGGGTGGAGCGGGCGCCGGACGACTTCCACGCCCGCTACGACGCCCGTCGGCGCCGCTATCACTACCACCTGCACACGCAGCCTTGCGCGCTGAGCCGGCAGACCCGCACACAGCTCCGCCCTGTTCCGGACTTTGATCGCATCCGGGCGGCCACGCCCGATCTGCTCGGGCAACACAACTTCAGCTCCTTCTGCCTCACGCAGTCCGCCACCGAGAATCGCGTGTGCACCCTTATCCACGCCCGATGGGTCGACGAGGAGCGACGCGGCTTCTGGCGATTCGAGATTGCGGGGACCCGGTTTCTGCACGGCATGGTGCGCGCCATCGTGGGCACCCTCATCGACATTGGACATGGAAAGCGGTCCGCCGATTCCATTCCGGACGTGCTGGCTGCACAGGACCGGCGCGTCGCGGGGCCATCGATGGCGGCGGAGGGACTGGTGCTGGAGCGAGTTCGGTACGAGCAAAAGGTGCTCGGCCAGCGGGCCGCCCCGTCTCTGCGCTCCTCCGCCCGTTGACGGGCCGGCGCCCCGTCTGTTGGGAATCGAGCGTCCTGTTCGCGTGTAACAGTCGCCCCCCGACATGCGTGTGCACGATGCCGCACAGGGGCCCTCTGCGTTCTCCCTCACCACGCTTCTCGTTCTCACTACGCTTCTCGTTCCATGGATCTCGACCTCCGCACGGTTATTCGCTGGCTCATCATTGGCGTGATTGCGCTCCTTGGCCTCAGCCTCCTGGGCGTGCTGATCGACGTAGCCGGGTCGCTGCTCCAGGTCGTCCTCAAGGCAGGGGCCGTCGTGCTCGTGGTGCTTCTCGTTGTCCGTGTGCTAGAAGAAGTGCGATCGTGACGAGGGCCGTTGCGGGAGGGTCGAGCAGAAGCCCGGGTGGTTTTTCTCCCGTTCAATTCCGACTTTGGAAAGCCCTCGGCCACTCTGCTCACGAACCCGGTGCTCCGCCCGTCATGGACACAATTGACGCTCCCTCTCCCCCGACCGTTGACCAGTCTCCGGCCGCGTACAGCGTTCCGGCCGAGGCGCACCTGCTCGAGCAGGTGATTGTCCACACTCCGGGGCCGGAAATGGAGCTCGTCTCGCCCGACAACCGGGAGGACCTGCTCTTCGACGACATTCTCTTTGTGGGGCACGCCCGCGAGGAGCATCTCCTCATGTGCTCGGTGTTCGAGAAGATCGTGGGCCGTCCCGATACGGTGCTCCAGATTGAAGACCTCCTGCTCGAAGCCTTCGAGGCGGAGGAGGCCGCGCGGCATTCGTTCGTAGAGAAGCTGTGCCAGAGCCTGCCGGAGCAGAACCTGGGGGCCGTCGAAGATGATCTGAAACGCTTCTCGCCGGAGGATCTGAAAGAGTTTGCCCTCACCGGCCAGTCGGACCTGCCGATCCGGGCCCAGCCGGTGCCCAATCTCATGTTTACGCGGGATCTCGCGGCCGTGGTGCACGACCACATCATCCTGAGTCACGCCGCGACGGTGGCCCGCACCCGGGAGAGCATCATCATCAACGTCATCCTCCACCACCACCCTCGGTTCGCCCCGCACAGCGACAAGATCATCGAACTGCCGCCCGGCGTCACGTTCGAGGGGGGCGACCTCCTCGTGGCGAGCCCCGACACGGTCCTCATTGGCCACTCCGAACGGACGTCTCTCGGGGCCATCATGGCGATCGCGCACGAGCTGTTTGAGCGCACGCCGATCGAGCACGTCCTTGGCGTCGACCTGCCGAAGCGGCGGGCGACCATGCACCTCGATACGGTCTTTACCTTTGCCTCGCCCACCGAGGTGATCGTCTTTCCGCCCCTTCTCGAGACGCACGGCTTCGGCTACGCTGTGCACTTTACCGCCGCGAACGAGATGGGCCGCTTCATGACGGACATGCGCCGCAACCTGCGCGATGTGCTCGACGAGCTGCTCGATCGCGACCTCACCTTCATTCCCTGCGGCGGCAAAGAGCGCCTGCACCAGGAGCGCGAGCAGTGGACCGATGGGGCCAATGTGTTTGCGGCCGCGCCCGGTGCCATCATGGGATACGAGCGCAACGGTCGCACCTTCGAGCGCCTGCGCGAGCACGGCTATCGCATTGTGAGCGCCGAGAGCTTCCTGTCCTACTTCGAATCCGGCCAGTTCCACGCGGGGCAGGAAAAGGTGGCGATTCAGCTGGGCGGTACGGAGTTGTCCCGCGGTCGGGGCGGCCCGCGCTGCATGACCCTTCCCATTTCCCGCCA
>CAZRPQ010000256.1:0-4428 GCA_964601725.1 uncultured Salinivenus sp.
GCCGGCGCCATCGTGTCGGGCGGCTCCGGCACGGCCGAGGCCAAGTTCGACGCCCTCGAAGAAGCGGGGGCGACCGTGGTGAAGAATCCGGCCCTCATCGGGGAGACGATTGGCGACGTGCTGTAACAGACGGCGGACGGCCGCGCAGCGCTGTTGTCCTCCTCCCCGAAATGTTCTTCCGTTGTCTGGGCGGGCCCCATCCACGAGAAGCCGCCGCGCCCCGTCGGCCCGGCGGCCTCTTCTATGTTCCCTCAGTGCGCCCGCTGATGCCTCGCCGCAGAATGCTCGTCGTCAATCCGCCGTCCCAACTCAGACGTGCCTCGTTTTTTACGGATGGCTCCTGCAATTGACGAGGGTCCTCGTCTTAATTGATGAATACCACGTTCTCCCTCATTTTTTTCACTGATTCTGTCGTAGACGCATGGCGCACCCACAACAGCCTCGGTTTCTGAACGACCATTTCGAGAAGGCACTGATTCTCGAAGAGCCCGACCCGAGCCTCGACGACTACCTGCGCGAGCAGGGCATCGAGCCGGATCGGGTGCCCAAGCCCGACTGCTACGACCAGGACGCCATGGTGGAGCGCCTGAAGGACGGGCAGCACGACCTGATCTATAAGCGCAGCAAGTTCGTGGTTGACGAGCAGGTGGTGCAGGCGTCCGACAACCTCGCCGCCGTCATGCTGTGCTGCATCGGCGACGACACGGTCGACAAGCCGGCCTGTGCCGAGGAGGGTGTGCTCGTGCTCAATGATCCGGTCAGCAACGGCCGGTCGGTGGTCGAGATGGTCATCGGCGAGATGATTGTGCTGGCCCGCCGGCTGTACACAGCCAACCGGTCGGGCCGGCAGCACCGGTGGACCAAAGACAGCACGCGCCGCTACGAGCTGATGGACAAGACCCTGTCCGTCATCGGGCTCGGCAACATCGGCAAGCAACTCGCCCGCCTGGCCGACGCCTTCGGGATGGACATCTGCTTCTACGACGAGTCGGACGTGGCCGAAGAAGTGGGCACCACGCTGGGCTGGACCGCCTGCTCCAGCCTGGCGGAAGCCTTCCGGAAGGGCGACTTTGTGACGGTGCACGTCTCGGCGGAAGACCCGCAGGGCCAGCCCAATCGCGGACTGCTCGACTACAGTCACTTCTGCCAGCTCGGGGACGACCGCCCGGACAACAGCCCGCGCGCCTTCATCAATGCCGCCCGCGGATTCCTATACGACCCGACCGATTTGAAACGGGCCATCGACGAGGGTCATGTGCGCGCTGCGGCGGTCGACGTCTTCCCCGAGGAGCCGGGCAGTGCCGACGAGGACTGGACCAATCCCTACGCCGAGATGGACAACGTCTTTACGACGCCCCACATCGGCGCCGCCACGCAGGAGGCCCAGCCCCGAATTGCCTCCCGCATGGCCACCTCTACCCAGCTGCTCAATGAGCAGGGCACCGTGCGCGACACGGTCTTTGGGCAGGGGCACACGATCGGGATTAATGCCGAGCCGCCGCACTGGGTGCTGGCCGTGGTGCACAGCGACGTGCGCGGGACGAAGAAGGCCATTGACGACAGCATCTACGAGGCCGGGGCCAGCAACCTCCAGTCCAGCCACCGCGACTTTCCCGACCTCGGCATCGCCTACGACGTAAACGCGATCGATCAGCCCCTGAGCGACCGGCAGCTCCACAACATCATCGAGGCGGCCGTGTCGCTCTCCGACGACCCCCAGGCCATCCGAACCCTCCGTCAGTTCAAGGTGAACGACAGCGACTGAGCGTGGGGGAATGGGGGCGCGGGAGCGTGGGAGAATGGGAGCGTGGGGGAGCGGGACATTTTGGGGCTGTGAGACGGAATTCCTGGGCCATGCCTTTCCTTGCCGAGACGGCTGACAGCGGACGATGGTCACAGCCGACGTGTTACCCGCCAAGCAAAATCCCAATGAGGCCGACCACGATGATGAGCACGGTCAGCGTGGCTGCGCTCAACCGGTAGGTCCACTTGTTGGACTCCTTCATCACCGCAAGGTCTTCGCGCACCTCGGCCTTAAACCGCTCGTTCGACTCCTGGATAACCTCGAGGTGCTTGTCGAGCTTGTCCGACACGCCCTCAGTCATGCGGCGCACGCGCTCCTCAGTGGCATCGAGGTGAGCTTTCAATTCTTCGCGAGTCATATCTTCAGAGGATGTGGTTTCGGGGTCATGGGTGGAAGGAGAGTCTGGGAAAGAGTACACTTCGGAAGATGTCTCAGACTCCTCTTCAGGAAAGGTAATTCGCACAACATCTTCAGACCCTTCTTTTTCCGAGACTTTGACCCTCATCTCTTCCCCTAGGGACTCCTCTAGCTCCTCTAGACGGTCCCCAAGCTCTGTGATTTCTCCAAGCGCCTGTGTCGCTTTTAGCCGCAACTTTTCATCTGCCTCCAGGTCCTCTAACAGGCCAATGATCTCCTCGAGGTTGCTCCTTGACTGTGCGAAGATTTCAGCATGATATTTTTTGGCCGATTCACTTGAGGAGTCAGGCATAGGTCACACTTCGTCTTCGTGCGGAAGGAACAGGTTCTCGTACACCTCGTCCCCAAGCCAGTCGCGGATCGCGTCCGGAAAGACGATCCACTCGCCTCCCATCTTGTGCCCCTTCAGGTCTTCGCTCCGAAGGTGGCGCCGGATGCTTTCCGGATGGCGGCCGGTGATCTCGGCAATGTCCTTCGGACTGTACGAGCGGCGTTCAGCGGTCATGCTGTCGGCAGTTGTGGACATCGTCCGAATGGCGTGTTGGAAAAGTAGCACTGTGTTGCATCGGCATTCACAGTCCCGAATGTGAATTGTTGCACGACGTCGTATGAAAACGGATCGCCGTTTCTCGATATTCGACCGCGGTCGGCTGTCCGTCGTCAGCGGTCGTCGTCTCCTGGGCACTTGGCCTCCAGTCAATTCACAGAAGCGGTATGTGACCCGTCGTTACTCCTCAGCGCATTCCGTTTCCACCTCCACACCTCCACACGTCCAACCGTCCACACCTACAGACTTCTACACCTCCGCCATCGCGGGCTCGGTCTCAAGAGTTGAGGCGATGTGGTCCATGATCTTCTCGGCGTGGAAGCGGCCGTTCTCGATGAACCAGCGGCTCGTGTCGCACCCGCCGCAGATGGTCCCGGCGAGGTACAGGCCGTCCCGGTTCGTCTCGAAGGTCTCCCCCTCCTCGTCGTGCACCGGCGTGCGGGCCTCGTCGTTGCGGATGGCGATGCCGAGCCGTTCCAGGAAGTCGTAGTTGGGCCGGTAGCCCGTCATGGCGAGCACGAAGTCGTTGTCGATGCTCGCGGGCCCGTCGGGCGTGTCGAGATGGAGGGTGTCCGGCTCAATGGCCGAGACGGTGGTGTTGAAGTAGGCGTTGATGGAGCCCTCGTCGATCCGGTTTTCCACGTCGGGCCGGAGCCAGTACTTCACGCCGCTATCGAGCTCCGATTCGCGCACGACCATCGTCACGTTCGCCTCGTGGCGGTAGCAGTTCAGGGCGGCCTTCACGGCCGAGTTGGCCCCGCCCACGATGGCCACGTCCGTGAGGGCATACGGGTACGGCTCCTTGAAGTAGTGCCGCACCTTGTCCAGGTCCTCGCCCGGCACGTCCATCCGGTTGGGCACGTCGTAGAAGCCGGTGGCCACCACCACCTTTCGGGTCTCGTACGTGGCCTCTTCGGTCACGACCGTGTAGTGGCCGTCGCGGCCCCGGAGGTCCGTCACCGGCTCGTAAAGGCGCAGGGTCAAGTCCTCCGTCGTGGCCACGCGGCGGTAATAGTCGAGCGCCTCCTCGCGGCGCGGCTTGTAGTCGCGGGTGGGAAACGGATGGTCGCCGATCTCCAGCAGCTCCGGCGTGGAGAAAAACTCCATCCGCGTGGGATAGCCGATAAAGGAGTTGCAGAGGGCCCCCTTTTCGATGATAAGCGAGTCGAGTCCCCGACGCTTGGCCTCAATGCTGCAGGCGAGGCCCACGGGTCCGGCTCCGATGACGATGACGTCGTGCATGTGCACCTCTCGCTGGTTCGGGAAGAACGCGTTGTGCCTGAACCCGCGGACGGAGGGGGCAGTTTCGGCGTACATCTTTCAGACGGACAGATCGGGGTGAAATCATTGGAATCCCAGGGTTGAGAATGGGGGAAGGGGCGAGTGGGAACGCGGGAGTGGCGGGCGTGGGAGAATGGGGGAGAGGGTGAGGGGCGAGGGGACGATAGGGCGAGGAGCGATGGAGAGACGTGGAGAACGCCCACGGACGCTTTCCTCCCCGTCTTCCCCCTCTAAGCTTCCCAACCCAAACTGCAAAATTCGGAATCCAGAATCTTCAATCCAAAATCCCCAATCCAAAATCCCTACTCTCCCGTGGGCGAAGGATGGCGGGAAATGGGAAGGGTCATGCAGCGCGGGCCGCCCCGACCGCGGGACAACT
>CAZRPQ010000257.1:0-4426 GCA_964601725.1 uncultured Salinivenus sp.
TGCCGGACCTGGACGTGCTGGCCAATCCCTTCCTAACGGAGGTGCAGGCCCTCACCCTCCACCGAAGCGCCACGCACTCGCTGCTCTTCATTGCCCTGGTTACCTTGGGGGCTGCCGTGGGCCTCCGACGCCTCCATGGAGGGTCGTCGGTCTCAGCGAGGCGGTGGGGCGCGCTGGCGTTCGTGGCGCTCCTCACGCACGTAGGGCTCGACTGCCTCACGACGTACGGCACGCAGGTCCTCTGGCCCTTCAGCGACTATCCCGTCATTTACGGGACCATCTTCATCATCGACCCGCTGTACACGATTCCCCTGGCGACCGGGCTGCTGGCGTCGCTCCGGTGGCCCCCCACCGCACGGAGGCGACGCTGGGCCAACTACGTGGGCCTCGCGCTGAGCTCGGCGTACCTGCTCTGGACGGTCGTCAACAAGCAGCACGTGGGCCAGGTGTTCGCCGGCGCGCTCGACAGGACCGCGCCCGAATACGAGCGAGTGTTTACGGCCCCCACCCCCTTCAACAATTTGCTCTGGCAGGGCATCGCCGAGGCCGATGACGGCTATTACATCGGCTTCTATTCGCTGCTGGACGACGATCAGTCGATTGATTTCCGATACGTGCCGAAGCGCCACGACCTGCTGGGCGACGCCCGAGAGAATCCCGTTGTCCAGCGGCTGCGTCACTTCTCGCGGGGCTACTACATCGTCCGCCACGCCCGCGACGGGGGCCTCCAGATCCACGACCTCCGCTTCGGCCGCAATGATCTGGGTCTGACCTCCGGCGGCCAGTACCTATTCACGTACCGCCTGGAGGAGGGACCGGACGGGCGCATCGTAGGCATGCGGCGCGAGGAGCCGCCCCTTCGACTCACGCGCCCGCTCCTTCACAAATTTGGGGCCCGAATTCGGGGCCAAACGGAGGGTGTGCCGTCTCCCCCAGATGCAAAATCCGAGTAACTGGGCCGTTTCTCCCTCGTCTGGATGGGACCAAAATTGATACTTCCCCCTCTGCCTCAGTACTTTCAGAAAAGTCTCGAATTTAAAAGCCGACACACTTCTTTCGTCTTCATGAATGACCTCCTCTCCCAATCCCAGAATTACTTGAACGTCGAGACCATCCAGATGCTCGGCTCCTATGTGCTGAGCATCGTTGCGTTCATCCTCATCCTCGTCATTGGGCGCTACGTGGCCACCTGGGTCCGCAACCTGATCCGCGGCGGGCTCGACCGGCCAAAAATGGACACGACCCTGACAAAGTTTGCGGGGAACTTTGCCTACTACGCCATCTTCCTGCTGGCGATCTTTGCCGGCCTGGAAACGGTGGGCGTCGAAACCGCCAGCTTTGTCGCGGTGCTCGCCGCCGCCAGTTTTGCAGTGGGCCTGGCCCTGCAGGGCACCCTCGCCAACTTTGCGGCCGGCGTCATGCTGCTCATCTTCCGGCCTTTCAAGGTGGGCGATTACGTCGAAATCGCCGACGAGACGGGCTTCGTGAAGGACCTGTCGCTCTTCTTTACCCGCATCACCACGCGGAGCAACCGCCTCATCGTCATCCCCAACGGGGACATCTTCGGGTCCACCATCGAAAACATCTTCGCGAACGACATCATCCGCGTGAACTGCGAGGTGGGCACCGACTACCCCGCCGACATTGACGCCACCCGCGAGGTCCTGCTCGAGGCGGCCCGCAATGTGGAGGACCGCGTCGAAGAAGAGGGCGAGCAGGCCGCGCTCACGGCCCTGGGCGGCTCCTCCATCAACTGGGAGGTGCGCGTGTGGGCCGAGCCCGACGACTACTTCCGCCTAAAACAGGAGTTGACCCGACAGGTGAAGTACAAGCTCGACGAGGCGGAAATCGGCATTCCGTACCCGCAGATGGACGTGCACCTCGACGAGCTGAACGGCGAGGCCGGCGACGCTGTGTAGGATCGTCCCGCCGAGGATCGCCTGTGTCCTTTCGACGAAGCAAGCCCCAGCCCGGAACGTGCAAAAGAACGCCTGTTAGGAATAGCGGACGCTTCTCATCCTCCAATCAATACACAACTCTCAACACTATGCCTACACGATCTGCGGATGCTACGTGGACGGGCAATTTGCCCGACGGCAACGGCACCATGGCGGTCGAGAGTGGCGCCTATGAAGGTGCGTACTCGTTTCGTTCTCGCTTCGAAGATGGTGCCGGCTCGAACCCAGAAGAGCTGATCGCCGCCGCGCACGCGGGATGCTTCTCCATGGCCCTCGCCAACGTGCTGGACGAGGCGGGATACGATCCTGAATCGGTCGACACCACCGCGGACGTGACGCTCCGCATGGTCGACGAGGAGCCCACGATTACGGGCATTCACCTGAACACGGAGGCGACCGTTCCCAACATCGATGACGACACGTTCCAGGAGTACGCCGAGGCGGCCAAGGAAGGCTGCCCGGTCTCGAAGGCCCTCGCGGGCGCCGAGATCACCCTCGACGCGAGCCTCGCCTGACTCGGCGTCGTTCTCGGACACGGATGCCCCCCTGCCCCGGATTCTCGCACGAGGGTCCGGGGCATTGGTCTGTGGGGCTACGCAACGACTTGCAGGACAATCTTGCCGGCGTTCTCGTTGCTCTCCATACGGCGGTGGGCGTCGGCCACCTCGGTCCAGTCGTAGGTCGAATCAATGACCGGCCGGAGCTGCCCGTCCACAAATTTGGGCAGCATGTCGCTCGCAAACTCCTGGGTGAGCTGAACTTTGTAGCCCAGGCTCCGATTGCGCAGGGTCGAGGCAAGGAGCTGGGCCCGTTTGGCCATCAGGTCGCGCAGGCTCACCGCCTCCACCGTACTGCCGCCCAGGGTGGCAAGCTGGACGACCCGCCCGTCCATCGCCAGGGACGCAATGTTCTGGTGAAAGTAGGGTGCTCCGATGAAGTCGAGGATGATGTCCGCGCCGTCCCCGTCGGTGAGGGCGTCGATTCGCTCGGCAAAGTCCTCCGATTCGTAGTCGATGGTCGCTTCCGCGCCGAGGTCGCGACACACGTCATGCTTCGGGGCCGAGGCCGTGACGTATGGCTGGGCGCCGACGTCGTTTGCGAGCTGAATCGCTGCGGTGCCCACCCCGCTGGCTCCCGCGTGAATCAGTACGTTGTGCCCGCTCTGCACGCCGCCGAGCCAGTGCAGGGCCTGGTAGGCGGTGAGGAAGACCTCAGGAATGGCGGCGGCCTTCCGCATTGAGAGGCCCGGCGGCATGGCCATGAGCAGGTCCTTGTGGACCACCACCTGCTCGGCGTAGCCGCCCCCGGCGAGCAGGCTGAACACCCGGTCCCCCTCGTGCCAGTCGATGACCCGGTCGCCGGTCTCCTCCACCACCCCGGCCATTTCGAGGCCGAGAATGGGGGAGGCTTCCTCGGGCGGCGGGTAGTGGCCGCGGCGCTGGAAGGTGTCGGCGCGGTTGAGGGCCGTGGCATGCACCCGAACCCGCACTTCGTCGGGGCCGGGTGCGGGGGTCGGCGCCTCGCCGATGGTCATGTGCTCGGGATCGCCTTCTTCGGGGACGAGAACAGCACGCATACGTTGGGGTCCGTCGATACGATGGATTCAAACGGTATTGGCCCCGCCCCAGACGGCACACACGGGTTGCGGAAAGCGCCCCCGCGGTTCTCACCGCATTGTGCTTCCCGTGCGATTGCCCGTTGGTCTTCCCTTCTGGATCCCTCCGACAGGCGAAGAACAGAGTCGGGAGCTGGAACCACGTCCGAAAATGTCAGAACGTAGAGGCAACGGGGAAGGCCACGGAAAGCTATGAAACCATCAGCGGAGGTACTATCGATCGAATCTGGATCCAGCCCCTCGTCGGCAGCAGTGCTGGGGTATGCTTCTTTTTTTAAACCAACAACTCATGGCATACTTCCAATCTGCCAGCCTATTGTCAATCCACCAAATGACTGCTTCACATTCAAATTGTAGAACGCGGTGACACCAATCCCAATTCCGCCAACGGGATGAAACGAGAACTGCGCCTGTAGTGGCAGCCCGACTGCTGCCCTGCTACCAGGATCTCTCCAAACAATGCTTATTCCGCCACCTGCAGATACATGCCAAATATGTTGTTTTGAAACCCAAACTGGAGGCAACCCGAAAGCACGCCCGTAGAGCAGCGCCGTATCTATAAGCCTTCTTTCAGATAAAATCTCGCTGTTTGATCCCGACCGCAGAATAAACAGGTGCTTGTTTCTCTGATAGTTGGCGCTAAAGGCGGCTGCCCAACGCTGCTCGTAGGTGCCCTCTCCGGCCCCGAAATCGACCCAAAAGCGGTTGGTCGTAGAGTCCGCCTGCGCGGGCTGTGCCTGTGCCTCAAGCATCTGCAGACCACAGAGAAGAAACGCAGCAAGTGCAACTCGAAGAAATTGGCCGACTCGAATTTGTCCATTCATTCTGCTTGACGACAGCGTCGAGAGGCATA
>CAZRPQ010000258.1:0-4390 GCA_964601725.1 uncultured Salinivenus sp.
TCTTCATCGCCACCGGGCAGGACGTGGCCAACGTCTCCGAGTCGTCGGCCGGCGTGCTCTACACCGACCTGACCGAGGACGGCGACCTCCACATCTCGCTGACCATTCCGTCCCTCATCGTGGCCACGTACGGCGGCGGCACGAGCCTGCCCACGCAGCGTGAGTGCCTAGAGGTGATGGGGTGTTACGGAAAAGGGAAGGTGCGCAAGTTTGCCGAGATCGTGGCGGCGGCCACCCTCGCCGGGGAGCTCTCCCTGGGCGCCGCCATCTCCTCGTCCGACTGGGTCTCCAGCCACGAGACCTACGGGCGAAACCGGTGAGTGCGTAGGGGCGTGTGCGTGTGATTGCGTGTGGGTGTGATTGCGTGTGGGCGTCTGGGGGTAACAACGAGTGGGCATTCAGGATGGCATGCAGGAGCAGATGGACATCCCCCCTGAACCTTGGCTGCCATTTTTCAATCTTCAACTTGCCAACCTTCAACCTTCCCCCCTTCAACCTCCCAACGTTCAACGCTGATGCTTGCGGCGCTTGAAATCATCATCCCGGTGCTCTACGCAATCGCCATCGTGGTGCTCACCGCCTACGGCGGCAACCTGCTGTGGCTGTCGCTCGTCCACGCCAACCAGGAGACGCTCCGCGAGGGCCCGGTGCCAGATCCGGACGATCTCCCGACGCCGGACGACTCGTGGCCCGTCGTCACGGTGCAGCTGCCCCTCTACAACGAGGCCGAGGTGGCCCGCCGCCTCATCGACGCCTGCGTGGATCTCGAATATCCGCGCGATCGGCTCGAAATCCAGGTCCTCGACGACTCGACCGACGAGACGACCGAGCGGGTGGCCCGCCGGGTCGCGTACTGGCAAAACCGAGGGGTCGACATCACCCACGTGCACCGCGACGACCGCACCGGCTACAAGGCGGGGGCCCTCGCTAACGGCCTGCGCCTCGCCCGGGGCGAGCTCGTTGCCATCTTCGACGCCGACTTCGTGCCCAACGCGGACTTCCTGCGCCGTATGGTCCCGCACTTTTTCGGCGACGAGGACCTTGGCATGGTCCAGGCCCGCTGGGGCCACCTCAACCGGGACGACTCGCTGCTGACGAAGGTGCAGGCGTTCGGCCTCGACGCCCATTTTGCCATCGAGCAGCGCGTGCGCGAACTGGCAGGCTGCTTCATGAACTTCAACGGGACGGCGGGCGTCTGGCGCCGCGCCTGCATCGAGGACGCGGGCGGCTGGGCGCACGACACGCTCACTGAAGACCTCGACCTCAGCTACCGCGCTCAGCTCGAGGGATGGGACTTCAAGTACGTATCGACTGTGGAGGCCCCGGCCGAGCTGCCGCCCGACATGAACGCCCTTCGCTCTCAGCAATTTCGCTGGGCGAAAGGGGGCGTGGAAACGGCCCTGAAGCTGGCCGGGCGCCTGTGGCGGTCGGCCCAGCCGTGGCGGGTGAAGCTCGAAGGCACGTTTCACCTCACGGCCCACTTTGCCTTTCCCTTCATCTTGCTCGCTGTGCTCACGCACGCCCCCCTCTTGCTGCTGAAGGGCCTGGGCCGCGGGCCCGGAGAAGTCTATTTCGCCGTCATGGGCTTCGGCCTGTTTGGCTTCGTCGGCTTTTTCCTCGCCCAGCTGTTCGCCCAGCGGGCGCTCTATCCCGACTGGCTGCGCCGCTTCCAGCTCTTTCCCACGTTCATGGCCGGCACCATGGGCCTGTCCCTCAGCAACACGAGTGCCTTCTGGCAGGCCCTCCGCGGGACGGACACCGCGTTCATCCGCACGCCCAAGTATGGCGTCCGCTCGGAGGACAGCTGGTGGGAGAGCCGCTACGCCATCGCCGAGGTGCCGCGGGTTGTGTGGGGGGAACTGGGACTGGCCCTGTATTCGACCGCCGGCCTCGGCGTCACGATCGCCTTCGGCGAATGGGCAGCCGTTCCGTTCCAGGCCCTGTTTGCACTCGGCTTCGTCCTGGTGACGGCGTCGAGTCTCCGGCAGGTGCTCACGGTGCGTCGGGACCGAACGGTTTCCGCCCCCGCCTCCTCGACGGCCCCCTGACCCCCGTCCACGCCGGACGTGCGGTAACAAACATACGCCTCGTCGGTACACTGCGGTGCGTTTCGCCGGGACAATGGCCGCGCGCACCGGGGAGTTTCTCCTCCCCTTCATCTGACGTTCCAGTGGCCCCTTTCACCCTCTCATGTCTCTTCCCGACCTCCAAGAGCCCCTCACCCTGCTCGAGCAGAAGGACGTTGACACGGCCGTCGACGTGCTTGAGCAGAAGGTGGCCGCGCTGCCGGCCCACCTGGGAGCGCACGTGCTCCTGGCGCACGCGTACGAGGCCCAGCAGCGCTGGGATCGCGCCCTGGAGGCCTGGGAGAACGCGCATTTCCTGATGCCGAACAGCCCGGTCGTGGATGCCGGAAAACGGCGCGTCCTGCGGCGCATGGACGGCATCGAGGACGATGAGGAGCGATCGCCCTTTGTCGGGTTCCCCCTCTCCGGGACACAACCGACGGGCTCGGCCGAGACGTCGAGTGCTCCTCGGGCGGACGAATCGGCTGAGGAGGAGCCGGCGGCCGAAGAGGAGCCGACGGGCGAGGGGGAACCGGCGGGCGAGGAGGAACCGGCGGATGAAGAGGGATCGGCGCCGACGGAGGAGGGCTCCGAGTTGGCCCAGCTGCGGCGCCAGGCCGAGCGGGAGGCCCGTCAGGGGGGGGCGCGTCCGGACTTGGCCGACGACGCCCCTTCGACCGACCTGCCGTCCCCGCCCGAGGAGCCCTCGACCCCCGAAGAGCAGGTCGAGCGGCTCGACGAAGAAGGCGATGCCGACGACCTCGACCGCCTCATCGATAAGCTGGAGTCGGCTCGGATCGAGCCCGATCCGGATGCTGAGGCGGGCGCGCCGCCCCCGGAGCCCAACGCGGAAACCGAGAGTGGCGACGCGGAGGAGGTCGTCTCGGAAACCCTGGCGCGGATCCACGAGGGACAGAACGACTACCAGAAGGCGGCGCACATCTACGCACAGCTGGCCGACCAAGAGCCCGACCGCGCCGACGAGTTTCGTCGGAAGGCCGATGAGATGCGCGAGAAGGCCGGTTCGGAAGGGGACTCCGACGCGTGACCGGAGGCACTGCACGCCCCTCTTGCGTGTGGGTAGGGCAGGCGGGGGAGGCCCGTGGCGCCGGACGTTGGCACTCCGCGCTCCCGCCTCCATTCCCCCTCTTGCCCTCTCTCACTCGCCCTTCGCCTCTCGATAAAATGGACGTCCTCCTCGATCTTCACCGCCAGTCGCCCCGAACAGTCGTCGGGCTCATGTCTGGCACCTCGCTCGACGGGGTCGACGCTGTTCTCGCACAGCTTGAGGGCAGCGGGTCCGACCTCACACTGGGCCAGGAGGCATTCGTCCACGTGCCGTATCCCCCGGCGCTCCAGGACCTCATTCGGCAGAATACGACGGCAGCCTCGTCGTCCGTCCAGGACCTGACACGACTCGGTCCTCGCCTCGCAGAAACGTACGCGGAGGCGGTGGACCAGGTCCTGGAAGAGGCAAACCTGCATCGCGACGACCTCGACCTCGTGGGCTCGCACGGGCAGACGGTGTGCCACCTCCCCGAGCCGACCGACTGCGCGGGCGAGGCCGTCCGCGCCACCCTCCAACTGGGCAATCCGTCGACCCTCGCGACCCGACTGGGCGTGCCCGTCGTGGGCAATTTCCGCGCCGCCGACCTGGCGCTGGGGGGGCAGGGCGCCCCCCTCGTCCCGTACTTCGACTACGTCACCTTCACCGCCCCGGACGAGCATCGCGGCCTGCTCAACCTCGGCGGCATCGCCAACCTCACGGTGCTGCCCGCCGACGGGTCCCTGGAGGAGGTGCGCGCCTTCGACACCGGCCCGGCCAACATGGTGATCGACGCCCTCGCCGAGCGGCTCTTCGACGCGCCCTACGACCGCGACGGCCAGCACGCCGCGCAGGGCACCCCCGACCACGACCTGCTGGCTGACCTGCTCGAGGGCGACTTCTTCCGGCGAACGCCGCCGAAGTCCACGGGACGCGACGACTTTGGGGCGGACTACGTGGATCGCCTGCTCGGCGCGGCTCAATCGCGCGGGCTCGCCCCCACAGACACGATCGCCACGGCGACCCTCCTCACCGCCGCCTCCGTCTACCAGGCCTACGCGCAGTACGTGCGCCCCGACCAGGCCATCGAGGTACTCATCGCCAGCGGGGGCGGCGTGCACAACGACACGCTCATGCGGATGCTGGAAGAGGCTTTTACCCCGATTCCCGTCCGCACCGCGTCGGACTACGGCGTTGACGCCGACGCGAAGGAGGCCCTCTGCTTCGCCGTGCTCGCCCACGAGACGGTCAACGGCGTGCCCACGAATCTGCCGTCGGC
>CAZRPQ010000259.1:0-4352 GCA_964601725.1 uncultured Salinivenus sp.
TGGACGTTTGGAGGTGTGGACGTTTGGAGGTGTGGAGGTCCGGAGGTGGTGAATTATGACAGAGATCCCCGATTCATTCGATGCTGGCGACTACGATGCCGACGTGACCCGGGAGGAGAACGTCGTGGAGGTCGTGGTGCCGGAGCCGGAGACCGACGGGCCGCGCATCGACAAGTACCTCACGCGCTTCTATCCGGAGGCCTCGCGCACCAAAATCCAGCGCTCCATCAAAAAGGGCCATCTCAAGGTCAACGGGGCGGACGTCCAGAAGTCGTACGCCGTGGAGCCGGGCGACGAGATTGTCTTCCGGCTCATTCGCAAGCCCCCCATGCAGGCCGAGCCGGAGGACATCCCGCTCGACATCGTCTACGAGGACGAGGATCTGCTCGTGGTGAACAAGCCCGCGGGCATGGTCGTGCACCCGGCGCCCGGCCATCGATCGGGCACGCTCGTCCACGCCCTGCTGCATCACGTGGACGGGGAGGAGGTCGCGGCGGATGACGACCCGGCTGCCGCGGACGACGAAGACGTGGGACTGTCAATGATCAATGCGCTCCCCGAGGCGCCGGATCATCCCGTCGTGCGCCCCGGCATCGTGCATCGGTTGGACAAGGGCACCTCTGGTCTTCTTGTGGTCGCCAAGCGCGACCGGGCCCATCAGCCACTCGCCGAGCAGTTCAAGGCGCACACGGTGGATCGACGGTATCGGGCCATCGCCTGGGGACATTTCAGCCCGCCGAACGGCATCATCGAGGGAGCGATCGGTCGCGACCCGCATCACCGGCAGCGCATGGCCGTGGTGCCGGACGCGGAGGGAAAGTGGGCCGTGACGCACTACGAGACCATCGAGGCCCACGCCCACACCTCCGTCGTCGAGTTCCAGCTCGAAACGGGGCGCACCCACCAGATCCGCGTCCATGCGAGCCACCGGAATCATCCCCTCCTCGGCGATCCGAAGTACGGCGGACAGACGGTCCGGTACGGGACGCAGAGCACGGCGCGGCGGGCCTTTTTTGAAGAGCTTTTCGACGTGCTTCCACATCCGGCCCTCCACGCGTATCAGCTCGGATTTGCCCATCCGACGACCGGCGAGGATCTGCACTTTGAGGCCGATCCCCCGACCGAATGGTCACACGTGCTCCACCAACTGCGCGCAGAAGAAGACGGAGAGAGCGGGCGGTGATAAAGCGGGATCTGAAACGGCGGTGTCCACGGTCGCCCCGCCAGCAAGTACCGCAGGTCATTCCAATCCGAATTCGAGATCCGAATTACAACGTCGTGGATCTCCAGGCCCCTCCGAAGAGAAACAACGGGCGGTCTGCCTTAATACAGATTTGCTGAGGGCCCAACCCTGCCGACCCCACCGACTCCGTGCAACAACGCCGGGTTGCCCGGCGGAGGCACTCCTCTTCCACACCGTTTTTGTCCACGTCGTGCCGGATCCTAGCTCCGTTGCCCAACTGCTGCGGGGTCCCATCGCACGGGAGGCCCGCACGCTATGAACGGGCATGTTCTCGTGTTGAACCAGGACTATAGCGCACTCACCGTTTGCAGCGTTGAGCGGGCCGTTGTTCTTATGCACCTCCAGAAGGTTCACCTTGTGGAGGCGGCGGACAATCAGTCCGTTCGGTCGCCGAGCGTGGAGATGCCGTGGCCGAGCATCGTGCGGCTCAAGCAGTACGCGAACGTGCCGTACAAGCGCGTCATGCTGTCGCGCAAGAACGTGCTTCGGCGCGACCGAAATACCTGCCAGTACTGCGGGGCCGACTCCAACCTCACCATCGATCACGTCGTGCCGAAGTCGCGCGGGGGACGAGACACGTGGGAAAACCTCGTGGCGGCCTGCGTGACGTGCAACAATCAGAAAGGGGACTCCACGCCGGAAGAGGCGGGGATGGAGCTGTCGCGGCGGCCCTTTCGGCCCAGCTACGTCATGTTTCTCCGCGACTTCGCCGGGGAGATTGAGGACACCTGGAAGCCGTATCTCTTCCTTTCGTAGAGAAGGCCGAGGTCGCCCCGCTTTTCACCCGCAATCCCCGGAAGGGCCCGATCGAACGCGTGGTCTGAGCGTATATGCACCCCGATTTGAACAGACCCTTTCCACAACGGCTTTCCGCTCGATGACACGTTGGATCGCACGCATCGCCTGGCTGGTGCCGCTCTCCCTGCTGGGGCTCGCCATCCATCAAGGCAACGTGGTCTACGATCTGCAGACCACGAAAACCCAGGGCACGAAAGCCACAGCGGACGTGCAGAAGGTCCACGCCTCGACCCGGACGCAGGTAACCTACGACTACGTGAGCCTCCGCGTCCCGATGCCCGACGGGTCGGTGATGACCCGCGAGCGGCTGTCCCTCCCGCACGGCATCGTGCCCGCGCTGAAGGAGAAAGAAAGCCTGGCAGTGCGGGTGGCTCCGACGGCGAGCCGGACCCTCGTGGTCATGGAGCCCATCAAATCCACGCCGGTCGTGGATACGCAAATCCGAATCGCCGGCATCAACGGACTTATGAGCCTGGGGGCGGCGCTGCTGTTTGGCTTCGCCATCTGGTTCTGGAACCGAAGCCTACGCCGCGAGGGCGACCCGGCGGAGCGGGGCGTCACCAAGCCCGATCCCGATCATCCGGCCCGGCAGGTGGCACGGTAGTGCAATCCACATCTTTGCTGAGACCGGAGATCATCGCCCACTCGGTCAGGAGGAACCGTTTGGAAGGCGGAACTGAAACTTGACACCAATCTCCTTGCCCCCAAGCTCGTCATCCTGAAATCTGGGGGTCAACGTCGTGTTCGTCACCGCCTGTAGAGCAGCTTTGGCAAGGACATCGGGAACTTCGTTGAGGTGGGAGTGCTGATCATTCACGGCCCGTGGATTTACAGCCTCCCCCGCATCGTCCACAGTGAAACGAACCAGCACCCGTCCTTCCATTCCGGCCTTTCGAGCCAGTGCCGGATACGTCGCTCCCTCGTGGAGACGTACCAGAGTCTTCTGACTCAAAGGGGATACGTCCGAGGAGTAGTGCTTGGTTGCTTCCAGACCGGCCGTCGCTGAATCTACCTGTCGCTCTGAGCTCGACCGGCTGGAGGAGGTGGGTGATGAGTCATCATCCGGGAGCCTGAAGGTGACAGGAAGCGACATCTGCACCTTCACGGCCTCGCCGTCCTGCCGGCCCGGCTTAAATTCCTGGGCCTTCACGGCGTCGAGGGCCGCCTGGTCTAGCACCTCGTGGACGCCGCGTGTGACCTTCGGGTTCGTCACGTCTCCATCTTGGTCCACAATGAACTGAACGATCACGCGGCCCTCAATGCCGGCCTCCTTGGCCGTCTCAGGGTAGCTCACGGCTTTCTGCAGCGCCTCCATGCCGCCCACGAGTTCGGGGAGGTCTTCGACGACCATGAACACCTCCTCGTCTTCGGTCGTGGCCGAAGAGGGCGACTCAGTAGCCGTGGGTGTCTCCGGGGAGGTGGAGGGCGCAACGCTGTCGGAGCAGGCCACCACGCCGAGCGTGAGGGCCAGGCCGCCGGCTACGAGCGTAGCGACGAGGGCTGTTCGGGATGAGAGGAGAGAAGGGATTGAGGACTGCATGGCGACCAGGCGGTCTTTGAGGGAGGAAGGCGATTCGGAGAGAGAAAGCGCCCCGAGGCGACGAGGGCCGCTGCCGTCCGCAAAGGTGGCCAGGAGGCGCGCGTAGTCGCCTGCGGGGGTCTGCCCATCGTCGAGGACGGCCGCGTCGCAGGCCCGCTCCCGCGCCTCGGTGATCCGACGGTGAAGCCGACCGACCAGCGGATGGGCAGCGAACACGGCCGCGACGACCCGTTCCACGAACTGGGCAATGTCATCCCAGCGACGGATGTGGACCAGTTCGTGCCGGAGCGTCATGCGGAACGCGTCGGGGGCCTCCGTCAACCGCTCGGGCACCAGGATCACGGGCTGCCTCCCGCCCAGCGTGACCGGGACCGCAGTGTTCGAGGTGGCACAGACCCGCACCGGCCGACGAACGTCGAGTCGATCCATCAGCCGATTAAGCTCCTCCTGCAACGAGGGCACCGTGGTGGGGGCGACAAGGTCCCGGACGCGTCCCAGTGCCACTGCGTTCACGCCAAGCCGTCCCATCTCGAACACCCCAAGAGCGAGGGCCAGAGTCGTGAGGGCGCCAATCGCGTGGTCCCACTGCCAGGTGAAGGTGACCCCAGCGGCCGGTGCTGCCGTCGGTTCGACCGGGGGGAGCACGAGGACCGATGCTTCGGGGAGAAGCGGCGGGGTTGGGGATGCTGGAAGTAGATCAACGACCCCTGCCGCCGCGATGCTGATCGGCAGTGCGGCGAGAAGAACCTGTGAGAGTCGATACTCGGCGAG
>CAZRPQ010000260.1:0-4352 GCA_964601725.1 uncultured Salinivenus sp.
GTAGTCAACGCTGTATTGTAGTCCGGCGACGCCCGACTCCACACGGCGGGTCGCGTCCGCAGGGCATGTGTTTGTATTCACCAATTGCTTTTTGACCCTTGGCTTCTCCGCTCCGCAACCAGCCCGAGCCGGAAGACCAGCGCAACGTGATTATCGCGACCATCCTCGTCGCGGTGATCATGTTTGCCTGGATATTCTGGTTCAGCCCGTCCTCCCAGCAGCAACAGACCCCCCAGGCGTCGGGACCGGGCGACACCACCGAACAGACCGAGCAACCGCCCACGGCGGCGGATACGGCTTCGGACGACGCGCCGGCCGACACGACGCCTGCGCCGACGGCCGACGCTGAGAAGGCGCCCCCGGACCAGGCGCCTACGGATCAGGCGGCCCCGGACCAGGCGCCGCCGGACGCCCCGGAAGCAGATTCCGTGACCGCCGCGGCGCTGGAGGGGGAGGAGCGGTCCATTGTCGTCGAGACCGATCTCTACACGGCGGTCTTGTCCACGAAGGGCGGCACCATTCAGCGCTTTACGCTCAAGGAGTACAAGGACTTCAATCAAGAAGACCCGGTCCAGATTGTCGACACCACGGCCGGGGGCACGCTGTCGCTCTCGTTCACGACGCCCACCCTGCGCCAGGTCGACACGCGATCGCTCTACTTCCAGGCCAATACGGAGGCCGACACAATTCGCCTGGAAGACGAGCCCGTCTCCCTTACGTTTGAGGCGTCCCTGGGTCGCGGCGCCCTGCGGCAAACCTATACGTTCCACCCCGACGACTATGACCTCGGGCTCTCCATCCAGCAGGTGAACCCGGCCAGCTTCGTCACCGACGAAGGATACGACCTCGCGTGGCACGGGGGCGTTCCGTACTCTGAGGGAGGCGACGACCAGCAAGAACTGCAGTACAGCGGCCTCTATGCCAAAAATGGGGGGGTCGTCAAAAGCATAACACTGTCGGACGACACGCACAGCGAAACGCGTCTGAGTGGAGAGGTCTCGTGGTTGGCGGTAAAGAACAAGTACTTCACCGCGGCCTTGATGCCGGACAGTCCCGAACGCGTGCGGGGCGCGACGCTCGTGGGCGACAAGGTGGCACAGGCTGGAAGTTCGTTGGACGTAAAGAACTTGATGGGCCGCATCCAACTTCCGCGACCGCGGGGCAAGTCGCAGGTCGACGAGTTTCACCTCTACGCGGGCCCCATCGACTACTACAGCCTGGCCGACTACGACCGGGGCCTGTACGGCATGGTGGACTACGGATGGGACTGGTTCGAGTGGATTACCAAGCCGCTCGCGAAGTACCTGTACATCCCTATGCTTACCTATCTCGGGGGGGGACTGCCGGAGTCCACCACTGCGTCGCTGGGGCTGCCGTCGTGGTTTACAAACGGGCTCCCGTACGGGCTTGTCGTCATCTTGATGGCCATCTTCATCAAGACGCTCGTGTATCCGCTGACGAAGTCGTCGTACCGCAGCATGGCGAAGATGCGGGAATTGCAGCCGAAGATGCAGGAGATCAAGGACAAGTACGACGACGATCAGGAGAAGCAGCAGGAGGAGATGATGCAACTCTACCGCGAGACGGGGGTGAATCCGATTGGGGGCTGTCTGCCGATGTTCTTGCAGTACCCCATCCTCATCTCGCTGTACCAGTTCATTCCGAAGTCCATCCAGCTTCGGCAGAAGAGCTTCCTGTGGGCGGCCGACCTCTCGGCGCCGGATAAGATTCTGCAGCTCCCGTTTGAAATTCCCTTCTACGGCGACTACGTGGCGGGCTTCACGCTCCTCATGGGCCTGGCCATGATCGTGACCATGCGGGTGCAGTCCACCGGCGGCGGGGCTGCGGGTGGACAAGCCAAGATGTTCATGTACGCGATGCCGGCGGTCATCTTCTTCATCTTCAACCGCTTCGCGTCGGCCCTGAGCCTCTACTACCTCTTCTACAACATCATGACGGCGGCGCAGCAGAAGTGGATCAACATGCAGTTGGAGGCGGAGAAGGACGAGGAGGGCAAGCTCACCACGCGCACGGACGGGGAGGCCGAGGAGGAGAAGGGGTTCTTTGCCCGTCTCATGGAACGGGCCCGGGAGGCACAGAAGCAGCAGCAGTAGTGCGTTGGAACGTTGGGGCGCATTCCAAGCCTGTGGACTTGAATCTCAGGACTGTGCCGCCCGCGGGGCCGACGGCGGTCTGGGACCTGCGCCTCAGGAAGGTCATTCCGCGCAGTCGTCCGCCATCCGCGGTATCCGCACGTCCCGGCAGCCTCTTTTTCGGCCGGCCCCCAGCGCGGAAGTGCGACCCAACGTTAAGACATTGAGCGTGCTGGGTTTACGAGAAAGCCGATTTTCTTCCGTCTATCGGCTTCGGTTTCCGTTCGGGCCGAGAGGGTGTATTCAAAACGGCCTCACAGGGACGACTCTTGCAGGGGATTATTCACGGCCCTCCGGGCCGAAGATCTGAATGGTCGTTTCCCCCTCGGCGTCGATGGAAGCCCGAAACATGCCGGCGGTACTAAAGGGCGTGGCAATGCGGCCCTCGCGATCGAGTGCGATGACGCCCCCAACCCCGCCCAGCTCTTCAATCTCGTCGATCGTCGCCTGAGCGGCCTCGTCGAGGGGAGCGTCCCCGAACCGAACGCGCGACGCCACGCTGTGGGCCGCCACGCCGCGAATGAAGAACTCCCCCTGTCCCGTCGCCGAGACCGCGCAGGACTTGTTCGAGGCGTACGTGCCGGCCCCGATGATGGGCGAGTCGCCCACGCGCCCGAACTCTTTGTCCGAGATGCCCCCCGTGGAGGTGCCCGCCGCCAGGTTGCCGTCCGCGTCGAGGGCCACGGCCCCCACGGTGCCGAACTTCTCCTCTTCCGTGGCCGACCCGGGCGGATCCGCCGCGCCCGTCGCGTCCCCCGAGCGGCGCGACTCGAGGATGAAGTAGTCGTTCTCGACCCGTTCGAGGTCCTGTTGCTTGGCGAATGCCTCGGCCCCGTCCTGGGCAAACATCACGTGGTACGAGTCCTCCATGATGGCCCGCGCCAGCCGGATCGGATGCTTGACCGTCTTCACGCCCGTGAGTGCCCCGGCGTTGCGCGTCTCGCCATCCATGACGGCGGCGTCCAGTTCGACGGTGTTCTCACTCGTGAGCACCGCCCCCCGTGCCGCATTGAAGAGCGTGTCGCTCTCCATGGTCGTGATGGCCGCCTGCACGGCGTCGATCGCGCTGCCACCATTTTGGAGCACTGCGTTTCCGTCCTGGAGGGCCGCCCGGAGAGACGTCCGGTACGCTTTCTCTTTTTCTGCACTCATCTTGTCGGGACTGATCGAGCCGGCCCCGCCGTGGATCACGATTGCCGTCTCGGCGGAAGGACCGTCCTGGCCCTGTGCCGTAACGGGCAGTAGACAGAGCCAACTGAAGAGCAACACACAGAGGGAGAGGAGGCCGGGAGTCCGGGAAGGCAGGTCGTACATAATTGTGGACAACAGGGATGATTTCAGACAGCCATCGATAAATGCGCCCCACAAATAGACAAACAGAACGGAGAATCGCCACCCCTCCGTCCCTGACAGTCCGACGAAACGTCGGCTCATGCCGGCCCTCACTGTTCGGAACCCCTGCCGATATGACGGAACTTGCATTTCCTTCACATAATCTTGGGGGACCCTTCCCAAAAAACCCCCTCTTGGACCACATTTTGCGGCACAATAATCCTGCGATGTTACGCGTTTGGGAACACGCGGCCAAGTAGCTGATTTGTAGCATTTTCCATTTGCGACTTAGCGGATTTCTCTAAACATTGTATTCTGAAGAGGCCGCGTTTTCCCTCCGTTCGGCACTCCAGCACACAGAATTCTTCTACGCATACATGGCGAAGGACAAAGCGGAAGTCGTCACCAAAAAAACAACCTCGAAGGACAAGAGCGCCTTCAACCAGCATGAGGCTCTGCAAGAGATGAGCGATGAGGACCTCATGTCGCAGTTCCAGGCCGGGACCGTGGAGGCGTTCAATATTCTCGTGGAACGGTACTCCGATCGCCTGATGCAGTACCTCTACCGCTTCCTGGGCGATAAGAAGCGGTGTGAGGACCTGCTCCAGGAGACGTTCCTGCGGGTACACCGAAACCGTCACTCCTACCGGCGCATTGCCAAGTTCTCAACGTGGCTCTACACCATTGCTGGGAACCTGGCCCGCTCCGAGTACCGGAAGCGGAAGCGGCGGCGGATGCAGTCGATCCAGTCTGTCAACCGCGACAACGAGGAGTACGAAATGGAAATTCCGGACGAGTCGTTCTCGCCGGATAAGCACGCGGAGAGCACCATTCAGGACCACTACATCCAGGAGGCCATGAACGAGA
>CAZRPQ010000261.1:0-4338 GCA_964601725.1 uncultured Salinivenus sp.
GGCATTGTGCGACCGGGCCGACCGATTCGAGAGCGACGGGTGAGCAGGCGCCTTCTCGTCTCCCAGCGCGGCGCAGGGACACACATTGCTCCTCATTCGTGACCTGAGGGTGCACACGCACGCATCGGATCGCAGATCCATGAGCGACGCCTCGGGACACAACTCTTCCAGCGACGCGGCGACCGCCTCCTGGCCAACGCTGGACGCATCTCACGTCCAGGAGGCCGTCCGCCGACTGGTCAACGCGTTCGACCCGCTGCGCATCGTCGCCTTCGGATCGTACGCCCGCGAGGAGGCCGCGCTGGGGAGTGACCTCGACTTGCTCGTCGTCCTGCCGGAGGTGGACCACAAGCGAGACGCGGCCGTGCTCATGCGGCGCGCACTTTCTGACCTGCCCGTCTCGAAGGATGTCGTCGTGGCCCCCCCAGGGCGATCGTGTGTTAAAAGCTCGATCAAGCGATGGAGGCTCAGCTGCCTCCGATCGTAGGAGGAAAGCCAGGAACGCACGAGCGAATGGGCGCGTGAGGGCACCGAATTTCTTCCCCAGAAGAACGGTGAGAGCAGGCCACCGTCGCGGAGATGCGATTGCCGTGGGCCATCCTCAAGGACATTTGGGCCCGATTCAAGTCGACCTGGCACATCGGTGCCTGGGCGCTGGAGGACGGCACTGCGGCCTACTCAAACGACGGTGCACGGGAGTCACCATAGACCCGTGACGGCCGTCCGCGGTCCACGGTCGGCCGTCCGCCGTCGTACTGAAAGTGGGGAGTTTCCGGTGTGGACTACTCACTCTCCGACGTACTCTCCGGCGCCCCATCTCCAGAGGGCGACGGCGTTTCCCCGTCGGACCGCAACGTGAACTCGTCAAGCGACAGGCCGTCGATCACCGACTCGTACTCCGTAAGGTCGGCCGGCAGCAGGACTTCGTTTTCCTTCTTGCCCAGCTTGGCAATCGTGTCGAGATACTGCTCGGCCAGGCGCAGCTTTACCGCCTCCTCCCCACCGGGCGCCGAGACGGCCTCCGCCACCCGCTCGATCGCCTCCGCGGTGGCCTCCGCAAGCGCCTCAATCTCTTCGGCCCGGCCCTCGGCCTCGTTGATGCGGCGTTGCTTCTCGCCCTCCGACTGGTTGATGAGCTCCTGCTTCGAGCCCTTTGCGTCGTTGACCGTTGACTCCTGCTCCCCCTCCGATCGGGCCACCGTGGCGCGGCGCTCGCGCTCGGCGGTCATCTGCCGCTCCATGGCCTTCTGCACCGTGCGCGGCGGTTCGATGTTCTTGATCTCGTAGCGATGCACCCGGATGCCCCACGCCTGATCCACCTGATCGAGCACGTCGACCACCGCCTGACTGATGGCGGCCCGATCCTGGAAAGTGGTGTCCAGCTCCATGCGCCCGATGACCGAGCGGGTCGTCGTCTGCGCCAGCTGAATGGCCCCCCGCCGGTAGTCGGTCACGCCGTAGGCTGCGTTCTCCGGGTTGGTCACGCTCAGGTAGATAATGCCATCCACCTCTACGCGGACGTTGTCCTTGGTGAAGCATTCCTGCGGCTCCACGGGAATGGCCTGCTCTCGGAGGTCCAGCGTATAGGCCACCCGGTCGATGAAGGGGACAAGGGCGTGGAAGCCCGGCCCGAGCGTCTTGTGGTAGTTGCCGAGCCGCTCGACGACGTAGGCGTTCTGCTGCGGCACGAACCGAATGGCCCGCAGAAACTTGTAGGCCACGTAGAGGGCCAGCAGCGACAGGATGCCGAGACTGATGGTGTCGAGAAAGGCAAGGGGCGAGGCGTCCATGATGAGGTGTGGGCGTTTGGGCGTGGGTGCGTGTGGGCGGAGAGTTGAGCCGCTACTTGTTCTGCAGGGGATTCGTCACTTCCGAGGCGCCTTCAAAGAACGACTTCAGGTTCGCGGCCTCCATGGGGAGCACGCTCACGTTGGCGCCGTCCACGACCTCGCCGAGACGGTCGATGAACTGCTCCGTCAGGCGCATTTTCACGGCCAGGGAGCCGCCGGGCTGCGCGATGGCGTCGGCCACCCGCTCGATGCCGTTGGCCGTGGCATTGGCCAGGAGCTCCGTCTCGCGGGCCTCCCCCTCCGCCTCGTTGATGCGCTGCTGCCGCCGGCCCTCCGACATCAAGATGGACGCACTTCGCTCCCCCTCCGAGGTATTGATCTGGGCGTCGCGGTCGCCGGAGGACTTGGTGATCTCGGCCCGCTTGTCGCGCTCGGCCTCCATCTGCTGCTCCATCGTGAGGACGATGTCTTGCGAGGGCTGGATGTCCTTTAGCTCGTAGCGCATCACCTTCACGCCCCACGGGTCGGAGGCCTCGTCGAGCTCTTCGACGATCGCCTCATTCATCGTGTCCCGCTCGCTGAACGTATCGTCGAGCGTGATATTGCCCACCTCGCTGCGCATGGTCGTCTGCGCCAGGTTGACGGCGGCGAGGCGGTAGTCGTTGATGCCGTAGCTGGCCTTGTAGGGGTCCATCACCTTCAGGTACACGATGCCGTCCACATCCACCTCAATGTTGTCCTTCGTGATGCACTTCTGGTGCGGCACGTCGAGCACCTGTTCACGCGTCTCGTGGCGGTAGGCCACGCGGTCCACGAACGGGATGATGAAGTGAAAGCCCGGCTCCAGCGTGTCGTTATACTTGCCGAAGCGCTCCACGATCACCTTCTCGCGCATCTCCACAATAATGAAGGTGTTGTAGACCACGAAAATCGCGGTGGCCAGGACGAGCAGAAGAAGGGTCCACATGGGAACGAAGAGCGATCGATGCGAGGACTGAAGAAGAAGGGAGGGGCCGGTGTGCTAGCCGGTCTGGTGGGCCGACGGGTCGTAGCCGAGGCCGGACGAGTCGGAGGACTGATCTGTCGAATTCCGATCCGTGGCATCGTCCCGGCTCGACACGTCTTCGCCGAGGGCCTTCGAGAGCTCCGCGTCGAGGTCGGCGTGGTCGGTGGGCTCGACGACCCACGTCAGGTTGTCCCGATAGAGGATCTGCGCCTCCGCCCCCTCCGGCAGCGTGCCCTCGAGGGTGCGGGCGTCCCAGGTGGCCCCCCGGAACCGGATGCGCCCCTCTTCTTGCGGCCCGACCTCCTCAACGACGGTTACCGTCTGGCCCATCGCCTCCGCATCCTCGTCGGTCACGGCGAGCGAGATGTCCCCCTGAACGAAGCGGAGCATAAGGGGCCGCAGGGCAATCGTGAGTCCGGTCGAGAGGAAGACCCAGGTCACGAGGGCCGTCACCGGATCGGTGAGCAGGCCGAGCGCGCGGACTCCCCCCACCACGAGTCCCCCGGCCCCGAGGAAAAACGCGATGCCCCCAGGCACGACCATCTCGATCAGCATAAGCGCGACTCCGCCGCCGACGAAGGCCCACGTGAGAAGGGTCGGATCCAAATCCATAATCGGGAGAAGCCGGGTCTGCAAGCATTCGACAGTCGAAGCCGAAGCGGACATTTTATGAGACGTACAAAGAGGACAGAGGTTGCATCGCCAGCCTCCGCTCGGCGAACCGACGCCTGCGCTCGCTGTTCGGTTGATGGGTTTGTCCTCCAACAGTTCACTGCCATTCCGCCGTGCCGTCCGCCCCTACGAGAACCCGCTCTCCGCTCCTGCGGCCCCGCATTTTTGCCGACGTCCCGTCTGTTACCGCAGGGATGAGCACCCGGCACGGGGGCGTGAGCGGCCCGCCCTACGACACCCTCAACCTGGGCCGCCACGTGGGCGACGATCCGCCCTGTGTCGAGGAAAACCGCCGCCGCTTCTGCGCGGCCCTGGACACGGATCCGGCCTGGCTCGCCACGGCGGGCCAGGTGCACGGGTCCACCGTCCGCGTCATCGACGCGCCCCGCCACGAGCCCTTCTGCGACGCCCTCGTCACGACCACCCCGGGCCTGCTCCTCGCGATCGCCGTGGCCGACTGCGCCGCCGTGCTCCTGGCCGATCCGGTCCACGGCGTCGCGGGGGCCTGTCACGCGGGGTGGCGGGGCGCCGTTCGCCGCATCGCGGCCGACACGGTGGACACGATGGTGAACCATGGCGCGAGGTCGTCCCAGATCCGAGCCTACGTGGGTCCCTGCCTCTCGCAAGACGCCTTCGAGGTCGGGCCCGAAGTGGCCGAACAGTTCGACGACGCCGTGGTGGGACGTCCCGACGGGGCGGCGCGTCCCCACGTGGACCTCAAGGCGGCCTTGCGCCGCCAACTCGAAGGGGCAGGCGTGCCGGGCAACGCCATCGAGGTGTCCGACCGCTGCACGATGCAAGAGTCGGACGTCTTCTTCTCGTACCGCGCCACCGACGGGCCCACAGGCCGCATGTTCGGCGCCATCGTCC
>CAZRPQ010000262.1:0-4310 GCA_964601725.1 uncultured Salinivenus sp.
GGCGATGTGCACCGACGGCCGACTCGAACTGCTCGACGACGCTACGCACTGGGTGCAGCACGACGCCCCGGCGACCGTCAATCGGCTCCTGCTCGATCACCTGGACGCGTAGGAGAATGGGGACTAGGAGAAAGGGGGAGTGGGCGTGCGGGAGCATGAAGACGGGACGATCAGTCTGGAGCCCGAGGGGTTCCGGAAGGAGTAACAGTTGGGGCGTTGGGGGCGTAGTGGGGGTAGAGCACAGAGTCTTCTCGCGATTTCTTTCCTGCCATGCCAGTCGTTCAGAAGGCCACGGCCTCCATCGTTCGGTGGGTTCGGGGCGTTCCGCTCGAAGCGGCCTTCTGGACGGCGGCCCTCGTCGCCGCGGCCAGCATCGACCCGCAGGCGTCCGGCGGGATCAACTTGTGCCTGATCGAACAGCTGGGCCTTCCTTGTCCGGGCGACGGCCTCGGCACAGGCATCGCCCACCTCGTTCGCGGGCAGTGGGCGGCCTCGTGGGACGCCCATCCACTAGCGGGGCCGGTCGTCGGCGTGCTCGTGTACCACATTGGGACGCTCGGCCGAACGTCGTCCCACCGCCCACCCCGCCGCGTGCCACGCTCGTCCGTGATGCTTGGCGATCCGTCCCCCACCCCTTGAGGGCGCCGGGGCGCCGGAAGCACCGCACGCCCCCGCGAACGCTTCCAGGCCTCTACGCGTCCATGCGCATTCCAGGTGCGGAGCACAGCCGAGCGGGCATGCCATCCCTGAATCATTCGCACACGTATTCACGCCTCGGTACCCCCTATGTCCAAGGTTCTTCGCCACCTTCCGGAGCTCGAAGGCGACGAGCAGCTCGAGGTCGCCCGTTTGGTCAATAACATGACCGACGAGCAGGCCGGACACTTTGCCCGCATCTACCGCTCGCGCCGCCGCGATCCCTCCCACGTCCTGCTCCTCACCGCGGTCGGCTTCGTCGGGGCGGCGGGGCTGCAGCGGCTCTACATGGAAGAGTTTGCCATCGGGCTCGTCTACCTGTTCACGGCAGGACTGTGCCTGATCGGAACGATCTACGACCTCATTAACTACCGGGACCTCGCGGCCCGTTACAACCGGGACGTGGCCCTGGAGGTGGCCGAGACGGTCCGCACCGTCTACGACGGAGATTCCCGTTCGGAGGGGCCGTAGAGGGTGCGCGAGGATCCTCCCCGCGGACGGCGAATCAGTCCAGGATGCGGAGGCGCTCGCCCGGGTGGATGCGCGTTCCGTTGAGGTCATTCCAGGTTCGGAGTTCCCGGATGGTGACGCCGAACCGCTGGGCAATCTCGCCCAGCGTGTCGCCCCGAGTGACGCGGTAGGTCGTGGTGGTGGAGGCCGTTTCCGTTCTCCCAGAAGACGAAGGCTCAGTCTCAGGAGAGGTCGTGTCTGGGGAAGCGCTCGCGGTCTCGATCGTATTCAGTGGGCGTGCGGGGGGGGAGGTGCCGTACTGCACCCGAATCGGCCGCTGCTGATCGGCAGCGCCAAGCGCGCTCGCGTATTCCTGCACGGGCACGACCAGCCGGTCGCCCGGTCGGATGATGGCGCCGTCGATCCCGTTGAGGCGCCGCAGGACGGCGGTCGAGGTGCCAAACTGGACGGCAATCTCGGAGAGCGTGTCGCCCCGACGGACGGCATATGTGGTGGCCGGCTGCTTCTTCTCATCCGGCAGGTCGGCGTAGTTCCACGCAAAGCGCGGGTAGCTGCCCAGCGGGATGCGCAGGTGGTACCGCTCTTTCGACGGGGGCACGCGGGCCCGGCGCAGCTCAGGATTCAGCGACTCGATGGCACTGCGGGTGGTGTCGGCGAGGCGCGCTACGATGCTGAGCGACAGCCGGCTTCCGTGGACGGGCACGTAGTCGTAGGCGAGGGGGGAAGCGGGCTCGGGCGCCTTGAGGTCGAAGGCCTCGGGGTTCTCCATGATGCGGGCCGCGGCGATGAACATGGGCACGTAGCCCTGCGTCTCGCGGGGGAGATGCTCGTGGACCTCCCAGTACGACGGGTTCTCGGGGTCGCCCCGGCGGAGGGCCCGCCGGACGCACCCCTGGCCGCAGTTGAAGCCCGCCAGGGCCAGGTGCCAGTCGCCAAACTCGTCGTGCAGGTCGCTCAGGTAGCGGGCGGCGGCCCGCGTGGCCTTCTCGGGGTCCCGTCGCTCGTCGACCCACGCGTTGATGGTCAATCCGTAGCGCCGCCCGGTGGAGGGCATGAATTGCCACATGCCCACGGCGCCGGCCCAGCTCCGGGCGTCGGGATTGAGGCCGCTCTCGATCATGGCGAGGTACTTGAGCTCCTGGGGAACGTTTTCCTCGGCCAGGATATGCTCGATCATCGGCCCGTACACCTGTACGCGTGTCCGCCAACGATCGAGGTGCTTGCTCGGATCGTCCTGGAGATAAGTCACGCTCTGGCTCACCAGCCGGTTCGAGGTCATCGGGATTTCGGCGTTTTCGACCTCGGCCTCGGGCCGGGGCGGCTCCGTCTTCAGGAGCGGATTGTCCACCCGCTCGAGTGAGGCGAACAGGCGGGCGCGGACGGCGAAGATCTGTCCCCGGGCCATGAGCGTCGAGTCGGGATCGCTGGGGTACCCGTGGAAGCGGCGGTACTCGGCCGTCAGGTCGCCATAGATCGACCGCACGGCGCCGCGTTTGAGGGCCTCCGGCTCTGTGCGGAGCAGTGCCGAGAGCTCCGCCATGGCCTGATTGAGGAGGTGCGCCCGGCGTGTGCTGTCCTCCGCGGACAGCAGTTCCGATTCCAGGACGTAGAGCCGGGCCACCTCGGGGGCCAGGGCCGTCGTGTCTTTGTCCGCGACCAGGATGGTGTCCTGGGGGACCCGCTTCGGTTCGGGCGCGGGTGCGAAAGAGGACATCGTCTCACAACCGGCAAGAACCAGCACTGAAAGGCCCGCGCAGAGCGCGATCGTGAGGATTCGAGAACTAGAGATCCGCATGGAGGGGGGAATCAGGGTGAGGAGGCGAGCGCAGCACGGGAACGGTCGCACACGTGTGCCCGAATGAGAAGCGGCTCTTCCAAACACACGGCAACGGGGGGATGATGAATACTGAATTTCCGGGACTTCGTCAATAGGCGCGGACAAAAATCACGCCGTGAGGTCTCGGATGGGGACGGGGTGATCGCATGTGAAACGCTTTGTCGAACGATGGAGGCCCCGCCGTTTCTGATCGGAGGCCGGAGGCTGGGACCGTACGGGCGAATGGGGGAGCGGAGGCCCCGACATTCTGCCCCTACAGAACGGCGCGAACAGGCCGCCGTCGTGAAGATGCGATCGCCGTGGGGCCGATGCGTGCCGTGCGATGTGGATGCACCGAAAGAGCAGAATGAGGGTGCGATGTGCGAGCGTCACGGTCTGGCCTTTGCGATGGCGTCCGCCTCGATGAAGATGTACTGCACGGCCGGGTGTTGCTGGCGAATCGTTTTTTCCAGCCGGTCGACGGCGTTCTCTACCTCCCCAGCGTCAAGGTCCTCGCGGAACGACAGGTCAAGGTTCAAGAGCAGCGAGTGGGGCCCCATGTGCATCGTGAGGATGCGCCCCACCTCTTCGATGTCGGTGTCGTCGCGGGCCAGGCGGCGTATGCTTTCCCGAGTGTCCGGCGCGGCGGCCTCGCCAATCAGGAGCTTCTTGCTCTCCCAAATGAGGAACGCCGCCACGCCGCAGAGGATGAGCCCGATCACCATCGACGCGATCCCGTCGAGCACGGGCATGTGGAGCGCGTTCGCCAGGTGCACCCCGACGAGGGCCACGACCAGCCCCGCGAGCGCCGCGGTGTCCTCAAACACGACCGTGAAGGTCGTCGGGTCCTTGCTCGTCACGATCGCCTCGAAGAACGGCGTGTCGCCCCGCTGCTTGCTGAACTCCTGAAGGGCGGTCCGCAGGGCGAGTCCCTCAAACACGATGGCGGCGCCGAGGACGATCGTGTTGAGGGTGAGGCCGCCGATGGTGACGCCGAGGACGGAGGCGGTGCCGGGGCCGCCGTGGCCGGGGTCGAGGGTGTGGAGGAGGCCCTCGTAGAGCGAGATGCCGCCGCCCAGCCCGAAGATGAGGACCGCGACGACGAGCGTGTAGAAGTAGAGCGACTTGCCGTAGCCGTAGGGGTGCCGCTCGTCGGGCGGGCGCTTGCTGCGACGGATGCCAAGGAGGAGCAACCCCCCGTTGCCCGTGTCGACGAGCGAGTGAATGCCCTCGGCCAGCATCGCGGAGCTTCCGCTCACGGCGGCGCCGAGAAACTTGGTGACGGCGATGGCGAAGTTGCCGAGGATGGCGGCGTAGATCGCCTTCT
>CAZRPQ010000263.1:0-4307 GCA_964601725.1 uncultured Salinivenus sp.
CGTGTCGCCCGGCGTGTCGCCTACACCGACGAGCCTGGATCCTCCACGCGCGATTGTACACGCTCTCCGATGTAGCCGCCGACGAGGGAGGCGAGGAGTCCAATGACGAGCACGAGGATCATTCGGCCATAAGTAAGAATCCTGAAGTCTCCGCCCTGAAGGGTAAAGACGAACACGTCGATCAGGAGGACGAGCGTGATGAGCCCGGCGATGGCGGCCTCATAGGTCGTATCCCCCGGCGACCGGAACGCGCAGACGTAGCCGGTGGCCTCCAGACCGAGGAAGACGACGAAGAGCATGACCCACACGTTTCCGGGATTCAGAGACGCGAACGCTGCTCCAGGTCCCTCTCCCAACGCGCCAAACAACCAGATAACGAGGTTTGTCAGGAAGAGGCTCACGGCGAAGCCAAGGATGGCGCCGGTCATGATCCATCCCCAGTCCAACACCGACTCCCCGGCCCCGGCATACGTCCGCTGAAGGGTTTCGCCGGCCCAGGCCCCCGCGAACGTGAGCAAGAGCCCATTCAAGAACGCGATGACCATCGTGTACGTGAAGTCGCCACTCTCCACCAAGCCCCCGAAGGCTTTGAAGTTGAGAGCCTTGATGCTAAAGTAGGCCACGATGGACACCAGGATGGCCGCGAGGGCGGGCTCCATCACAGTCTCGCCTTCACTGAGGTACCCGTACCCCACCCCGGCGAGAATGAAGCCCGAGACCATGGCGAGCAGCGGGAAGGGGGGTTTCACGAAGATGTTTCCGGTCAAGGCCGTAAAGAGAATGACGAACACTACACCGATGACGAACGACCCGATGATGGCTGTGGGGTCAAAACGAAAAGCGGAACGAGTAGACATCAGTCTTGTGGAGGTCGGCTCGTGAATGGTCGGAGCGAAAAAAGGCGCGGGACTCGGTCGCGGCCTGCACGATCGGGCTACCGCCGCCGATGCACATCCCCAATATAAAAAGGCGAATCCCAGAAGAAAGCCCTGGGCGGGTTTGTCGCTGCAATCGCACGTTAAGGAACCGCTTGGTTAAATCCGCATGACCCCAGCGGAACCCCTTGTTTCGAAACAGGTGGGACGCTACACTACACTGTTCCGAGGCCCCGGAGGCATCGGAGGCCACTGGTCCCGGCTCCGGGAGTGCTGAAACAGGAGCACAAAGGTCCTACTCGTCCCCGGCGGCCCCCGCCGCCCCTTATGCCGTCTTCCCCCGGTCCGCCCCGCACGGGCCCTGCGTCGCTCGCTGCGCTTCTCCCCCGCATCGACTGCCGATTAGTCCGTTCTCCTTCATGGCTTCTACCGCTTCCACTCGTCGCGTCGTCGTAACCGGCCTGGGGGCCCTCACGCCCCTCGGCCACTCCGTCTCTGAGTTCTGGGAGGCCCTCCTGGCGGGGAAGAGCGGGGCCGGCCCCATAACCAAGTTCGACGCGTCCGACGTCCGGTCCAAGATTGCCTGCGAGGTCTCCGGCTTCGACCCCACCGACTACATGGATGCGAAGCTGGCCCGGCGCCAGGACCCGTTTAGCCAGTACGCCCTGGCCGTTGCTCAGCAGGCCTTCGACGACGCTGAACTCGACACCGATCGCCTCGATCCGGAGACGCGGGACGAGATTGGGGTCATCTTTGGCACGGGCGTTGGCGGCAGCAATTTGTTCGTGGATTCCGTGCTGGACCTCGACGAAAATGGGGCGCGTCACATCTCTCCCTTCTTCGTGCCCATGATGATCAGCAACATGGCGGCCGGCCTGGTCGCCATCGAGCACACGCTCCGCGGGCCCAATCACTGCGTGGTGAGCGCCTGTGCCACCGGCAACGACGCCATCACCGACGCGCTCCTGCTGCTGCGGCAGGGCCATGCGCGGGCCATGCTCGCGGGCGGCACCGAAGCCTCAATCAACGAGCTGTGCGTCGGCGGCTTTGCCTCGATGCGAGCCCTGTCGACGCGCAACGACGAGCCGACGCGGGCAAGCCGCCCCTTCGACGCAGACCGGGACGGGTTCGTCCCCGCGGAGGGCGCCGGGGCCCTCATGCTCGAAACCCTGGAGCACGCCCGGGAGCGGAACGCCCCCATCTACGCCGAGGTGGCCGGCGTCGGCAAGTCGAACGATGCCCACCACTACGCGGCCCCGGACCCGGACGGACGAGGGGCCGCCCTCGCCATGGAGAAGGCCCTCGACGACGCGGACCTGTCCCCAACCGACGTGCAGCACATCAACATGCACGCCACCTCCACCCCCGTCGGCGACGTCATCGAGTCCGACGCCGTCAAGGAGGTGTTCGGCGATCACGCCTACGACCTGAACCTCTCCGCCACGAAGAGCATGACGGGCCACATGCTGGGGGCGGCCGGCACGGCGGAGGCCATCGCCTCCATCCTCGCCATTCGGGACGGGCGCGTGCCCCCCACCATCAATCTCGACGTCCCGGGCGAGGACTGCGACCTCAACTACACGCCCAACGCGTCGGCGGAGCGGGACGTCACGGCGGCCCTCAGCAACGCCTTCGGCTTCGGCGGCCACAACACGTCGATCGCCCTCACCGCGTTCACGGACTGACCGCGGACGAGATGGACGGCGGACCGCAGACGGCCGACTGGGAATGCGCCCGGAAGCAGCCGGGATTGTTTCCGGACGATATGCTCGTCCCGAACGACCACGCCAGAATGCCGACGGTTCGCACATAAGCTCATCTCATGGCCTACACGTCTGAACAGTCGGAGGTGTGGAATCTTGCGCTCGAATATACCGACCAAATCTACGGCATTGCGGAGGCACTGCCGGATCACGAGCGCTATGGACTGGTGAGCCAGATGCGAGGAGCCGCGAACAGTATTGCTCTCAACATCGCTGAAGGATCGACAGGATTGAGCGACACCGAACAAAATCGATTCCTTCGGAGGTCGACGCGCGCTCTCATCGAGACGATTGGCCCCCCACCTCGTTCAGCGGCGGGGGTACATCGATGACTTAGTATCGACTCCGCGATGCCTACCGCGCCAGCGAAACCCTTTGTGCAAAGCCCCAAGCCTTCCGCACCGCTTTGGCCGACGATTCAGAACTGGTACAGGAGGAAGATGTGCTGTACGACACGGGCCCCTTTTTGACCTCCGTCTCATTGTCAGAACGGCGGTCCGCCGACCGCGGTCGGCCGTCCTCTCCATACAACATGAGCGCAGTGCCCTCTTCCCCTGACGAAAGCAATTCGCAAAAGTCCCCCCTCCCCAAAAACCTTGGGGGCGTCGCCGAACTCCTCGACATTGAGATCGAGGCGGCCACCCCCGAGCGCGTCGTCGCCACCATGCCGGTGACGCCCGACCACCACCAGCCCTTCGGGATGCTGCACGGGGGCGTCAGCGTCGTCCTCGCCGAAAGCGCGGCCAGCGTGGGCGGCCACTTGGCGGCGCCGTCGGGCCACAGCGCGGTGGGCGTCGAGGTGAACGCCAACCACGTTCGTCCGGTGCGCGAAGGGCACCTCACGGCCACCGCGACGCCCCTCCACACCGGCCGGACCACACAGGTGTGGACGGTTAAAATTCGGGACGAGGACGACCGGCTCGTGTGCGCGAGTCGATGCACGCTCGCCGTCGTCGAGCAAACCGACGTGCCCCCGTCTTCGTAAGGGCATCGGCCCGTTCGTCTCTCCGCCCTTGCCATTCCCATGTCCGACGCGTCTCTTCCCGGCCTCCATCACATCACGGCCCTGTCCGGCGACGCCCAGGAGAACCTCGACTTCTGCGTCGGCGTCCTCGGCCTGCGCCGCGTCAAAACGACCGTCAACTTCGACGATCCGACGACCCCCCATCTCTACTACGGCGACGCCACCGGTCGCCCCGGCACCCTCCTCACCGTCTTCCCCTGGCCCACCGCCGCGAGCGGGCGCCCCGGGGCGGGCATGGCGCGCACCGTAGCGTTTTCCGTGCCCGAGGGCTCACTGCCCAACTGGCGAGAGCACCTAGAAGAACGCGGCCTCGAGGTGGACGAGGACGAGCGCTTCGGCGAGGCTCGCCTTCGGGGGGCCGGTCCAAGCGGGCTCCCCTTGGAACTGGTCGCGTCCGACGAATCCGACGACGCGACGCCGTGGTCCGGTGGGAGCGTCCCGGCCGAATGGGCCATCCGGGGATTCCATGCCCCCACCCTCCCCGTCTTCACCGACGATCGGACCGTGGGGCTCTTTACGGAGGTATTTGGCTGGTCGCGGGCCGGCACGGAGGGGGACCATGTGCGGCTTCAGGCGCCCGGCGCGGGCGCGGGCACCGCCGTCGACCTGCTGGTGCGCGACCGGCATCCGTCCGGGCGGATGGGC
>CAZRPQ010000264.1:0-4285 GCA_964601725.1 uncultured Salinivenus sp.
TGCGGCACGGTGGCGTAGTCGCCGTGCTGGCCGTTGACGCGGAAGAGGAGCCCGGTGAACGAGCGGTTGCCAGAGAGGCGGAGGCCCAGCTCGTCCTCCACGAGCGGCTGGTCGAGGGAGAGAGACGCGGCGGCGAGCCCGAGATTTACGTACTGGCGGGACTGCTCGGGGCGGTCCTTCGACTCCATCGCGAGCACGCCGGAGAGCGCGTTTCCGTACTGTGCAGAAAAGCCGCCCGTCGAAAATTGAGTCCCGTCCACCAGGAAGGGACGGACCGCACCGAAAGTCCCCCCGGCGGGCGACTCGTACTGGTATGGGTGGTGCACGGTCGCCTGGTCGAGCAGGGTTTTCGTCTCGGTCACGTCGCCGCCCCGCACGAAGAGGCCCGCCCCGTCGCCCGGCGACGCCACGCCCGGAAACGACTGCAGGGCGCGGAAGAGGTCCCCCGCCGCCCCCGGCGTCGTCACCGCCTCCGTCGAGCTCAGGGTTGCCGTCGAGGCCGGCCCCGTCGAGTAGGTCTCGCCCGTGACGACCGCCTCGTCGAGCTGCACGCTCTCGGACGGAAGCGTGAACTGCACAGTGGTTGTGTCGCCGGGTTCAAGGCGGATCGACCGTTTTGCCGGGTCGTAGCCCACCGCGGAGGCGCGCAGAACGACCGGGCCGGTGCGCTGGGTCGCGAACTGGAAGCGGCCCGTGTCGTCGGTAGCAGCGCCGTCGGTCGTGCCCTCGATGCGCACATTGGCGTAGGGCACGGGGGCTCCCTGCGCGTCCCCCACCTGTCCGTCCACCACGGCCGGCTGGGCCGGGGCCGTACCGGGCACGAGCATGAGCACGAGGATGAGCCCTCCAATGAATCGGAGACGCATGGCGAGGATGGCGGTCGAGGATCAGATCGTCCGCAACGTCATCCTCGCATATTTCTCGCCCGGGTCGCGCGTTTGCGGGGTCTCGGCGAGTGGTGTCTGCCGTCGACGAACCGAACGCCCCCGCGGCGAGTGAAGGGGGCGCGGGCACGCTCACCCGAGCGCAATCAGGAAGCCAGCGGCCGCGCCGGCGGCGGAGACGGCCGAGAGAAAGAGGAGAAGCGAAAACGACACAGTGCCCTCCGTCGAAGCGTCCTCGGGCAAGTCCGCCGCAGAGACGGGCGACGGGGAGGGGGCGTCCGCCCCGGCCACCACGAGGCAGCCCACCTGCCGGGGATGATCCTGCACCCAGGCCCCGGCGGGCACGCCTACGAGAATCCAGAGAATCAGGAAGTCCCCGGCCGCGGCCACCAGCATCAGGAAGCCGTAGAACGTGGCGAGCCAGGCCCCGGTCCACAGGCCGAGTGCCAGCGGGGCCACGCCCAGAAGGAGGCCCGGCAGGGCGATGGCGAGACGGTAGGAGCGCGCCCGGGCCGGAACCGTGCACTGCGCGAACGGCGTGAGGGCCTTCCAGTGCATGCCAAACCGCACGTCGTTCCACGAGGCGTCGCCCCACACGTGCCCGAGGCCGTGGAGCCCCTCGTGGAGCAGAACGCCGACCGCAAAGGCAAGGCAAAATAGCAGAATGCCCCCTACGCTGGTCGGGAACGGCGGGTCGGGCAGGCCCCAGAGCGCAAGGTACGGCCCAATCGAGAGCAGGGCGATGGGGGCCAGCAGGGCCGCGCCCCGGAGTTGGGCGTCCGTGGGAGAGAGGACGGCCCGCGATGGAGGGCGCTTCAAATCGGGGCCCTCAGAAGGCGTACGGCTGGAGCGGTCGATCGGACTAGAACAGGGATTGCTCGGGAGAGGAGGCGGGACGTCCCAGTCCCGTAGGAAAACTGCGACATACACTCCTACCCGCGGGCAGGTCTCAGGATTCACAGATGAGCGCTCGCATGCCCGGTGGCAGGCCGACTCAGGTCGACACGGGGCGAGGGACGGATTCTCGCAGTTCGGGACGCGAGGCCCGCCCTGGAAGAGGTGCACATCGGGCGTCCGGGGTTGATCAACGGTCGTTCACCGCTCCGACAGAGACCGGAGCAACACGTGAACCCCCCCATCGGCATGATCGAGGCGATTTTCGGCAGTGGCCCGATACCAGTGCCAGCGGTGATTTCCTGTGCGCAGCCGCAGCAGCCACCGGGCACTCTGCTTCCGGTGAGACACCATGTGGGCAAGGTCTTGCATGACCCGCCGCACGTGTTGTCCGTGGACGTGCGCGAAGAAATTCGGCTCAAGCGACCCACCCGACGAGTATTCTAGAATGCGCCGCGCGCCTCCCGTGAGGTCCTGGATGGCGCCGTTCTTATCGAGGACGAGCAGGGGAACGTGGGGAGGAAGCTCGGACGGAGCGGGCGGCTGTGACGCGCCCTGAGACCGTCGTCGCTCGATCTCGCCAAGCAGGAAGGTCGCCAGCGAGTGGGCCACTCGTCTCACGGTGTTCGGGGCCCCTCCCTGCCCAGGAAGATTGCACGTAAAGTGACGGGAAGGGCCCTCCTCGGTCTCGGCACGCACGTCGCAGGCGTCCTCCCCGATCGGAAAGAGTTCGAGTTCGCCCCGAACGGAAACTTCAGCGGGTCCCTCGACCCGGAACAAGGTCCGCGATTCGTCGCGGTCGGACGGATCGACCGCTTCGGGGAGAAGGGCGCCCGTGTGTCCGTTCGGGGAGTGCTCTGTCAGTGCTCGTCGGAGGTGCTGGTGAAGCTGTTCGAGAACCCGATCGGGGGCGGGGCAGAGGGAGGCGGCCATTGGGGCGGTGCGAGGATCATGGACTGCAAAGCTTACGACGTCCGATCTGTTGCTCCAGTTCATCCAGAAGGAATGCCCCAAGCGTGCGGCCCAGGCAGGGGGCGCGGGACAGGGCCGTGCCTGCGCGCCCGGGCTGGCCGTAGGTAAGCCGGCGGGACGGCCCCTCCTCGACCGTACAGCGGATGTCGTACACGTTGTTGCCGACGTGACTCACGGCGATCTGGGCCCTCATCTGAATCTGGTCGGGGCACTGAAGCTGAATTCGCATCGGCTGGTCCGCCGAGGCCTGAGCAATGCGCTTCAGGGTCACGTCCACCCCGTGGCGTCGGCGGCACTGCAGCGTGAGGGCGGTCTCGAGGCTACGGTAGACCACGTCGGGGATGCAGCGGAAGGAGGTGGAAATGCGGGAAGACGGCGAGGGTGAACGGGGTGACATGGCGGAGTCGATCGGATAAGGGGAAAACGGGAGGGGCCGCCGGTCGCTGCCTCTCTGTTACGCTGGCCCAGGACGGGTTACAGACCCCTCCGGCCCGTCCGTGGCCGCCGAGCGGGCCGTCGTGGCGCGATCCGGTGTTTTTGGCTCCTGCAGCGGGGCACGGTCCACGCAATGATCGGTCCGACACGTCCGAGCACTCCTCCGGTGGTTCGCAACGCCACATTCGGAGCGGAACGGGGCTCCAATCCTCGGAAAACAAGGACATGCGCGAGGCGAGCGACGCGCAGAACGGAAACGTCCACAGACCAGCCCGGAAGCAAGCCCATCGATGACGGTTCTGCCCAAACGGACGGCGTCATCGGCCCCCGCATCGCGGTGGGGAGCGTCCTCTCGTCCCGCCCCGGTCGGCCGCTGTCCCCATGACCGGGGTGCGCTACGCCACAACAGCATCCGGCTGGGAGGCCGCGTAGTCGTCGAAGGCGTCGTTCACGTACTTCACGTCGCGCCCGGTCCGGCGCAGGAAGGCCGCGGCGGCCGCCGCCCGGGCCCCGCTCTGGCAGTGCACCAGCATCGTCTTGTCGGACGGAAGGTCCTCGATGTACTCCGGCATGCGCGTATACGAGGCATTCAGGGCGCCGTCCACGTGCCCCTCCTCGTACTCCGATCGATACCGCACGTCGAGCACCGCCGTATCAGCGTCTTGTCGCAGGGGGGCGACGTCGTCGAACGTGATCTCGTCGATCGCTGCGCGGGCGCTCCCGTTCTCGAAATAGCGCTGCAGCGTCTCGATCTCGGCAAAGCCCACCACGTGGTCGTACCCGATGCGCACGAGGTCGCGGACCGCCTCCTCCACGTCCTCCTCGTCCACGATCAAATAGATCGGCGTCGCCGGGTCCTCCACCAGCGATCCGACCACCGTGTTGAAGGTGTTGTTCATCGGGGCGTAGAGCGCACCCGGAATGTGGTGGGCCATGAAGGCGGACCGGTCCACCCGCGTGTCGATGAGGAGCGCTTCCTCCTCGTCGGCCACGTTGGCCAACGCCTGCGCCGTAAGTTTCTGAGGCGTGGGCAGTTCGCCCAGCACGGGCGGTCCTTCTTTGTTGGCACGCTTCATCCGCGCGAAGTAGATCTGCGGCTC